>NZ_JBFRDW010000024.1:0-19761 GCF_052113985.1 Pseudoduganella sp. RAF53_2
CGCTTCAGTTCGGCCACCAACAAAGAACACGCACTCGCAGGAGCAGCAGTATGAAGATCGTCGTTATCGGCCACGGCATGGTTGGCCATAAATTCCTCGAATCGCTGGCGGATTCCGGCGCGACCGGGCTGGAAGTCACCGTGCTGTGCGAAGAGCCGCGTCCCGCCTACGACCGAGTGCACCTGTCCGAATTCTTTTCCGGCAAAAGCGCGGACGACCTGTCGCTGGTAAAGCCGGGCTTCTTCGAGCGCGACGACATCGTGCTGCGCCTGAATGCCCGCGCTACCTCCATCGATCTCGCCGCACGCGAAGTCACCGTCAACACCGGCGAAGTTCTGTCGTATGACAAGCTGGTGATGGCGACAGGCTCCTTCCCCTTCGTGCCGCCGGTTGAGGGCAAGGACCGTAAGGACTGCTTCGTCTACCGTACCATCGAAGACCTGGAAGCCATGCTGGAATGCGGCAAGCGCGCCAGGACCGGCGTAGTGATCGGCGGCGGCCTGCTTGGCCTGGAGTGCGCCAAGGCGCTACGCGATATGGACCTCGAAACGCACGTGGTCGAATTTGCTCCGCGCCTGATGGCGGTGCAGGTTGACGATGGTGGTGGGCGCGTCCTGCGCAGCAAGATCGAGGACCTGGGCGTGACCGTCCACACGGGCAAGAACACGCTGGCGATCACCGCCGGCGAAGATGGCACGCACCGCATGAACTTCTCGGATGGCAGCCATCTGGACACCGACATGATCGTTTTCTCGGCAGGCATCCGTCCACGCGACATGCTGGCGCGCGAGTGCGGCCTGGAAGTCGGTCCACGCGGCGGTATCGCGATCAATAATCAGTGCCTGACCTCGGACCCGAATGTGTACGCCATCGGCGAATGCGCGCTGTGGAATGGCATGATCTACGGCCTGGTTGCGCCGGGCTACGACATGGCCCGGGTGGCCGCCAAACACATGCTGGGCGGCGCCAGTGCTGAATTCAGCGGCGCCGACATGAGCACCAAACTGAAGCTGATGGGCGTGGATGTCGCCAGCATCGGCGATCCGCATGCCAAGGCAGAAGGCTGCCGCAGCTATCAGTTCACCGATGAGCGCAAGCAGGTTTACAAGAAGATTGTTGTCTCCGACTGCGGCAAATACCTGCTGGGCGGCGTGATGATTGGCGACGCATCCGAATACGGCACGCTGCTGCAGATGATGCTGAACCGGATCGAGCTGCCTGAAGCGCCGGAATTCCTGATCCTGCCGCAATCCGATGGCGCAGCAAAGCCGGGTATCGGTGTGGATGCCTTGCCGGCATCGGCACAAATCTGCTCCTGCAACGACGTGTCCAAAGGGCAGATTTGCGACGCGGTCGCAGCGGGTAACACCAGCATCGGCGCGCTGAAGAAGTGCTGYGGCGCCGGCACTTCCTGCGGCGGCTGTGTGCCGCTGGTGACCCAGATCATGAAGGCCGAGATGAAGAAGCTGGGCATGGACGTGAACAATCACGTCTGCGAACACTTCCCGCACTCGCGCCAGGAACTGTTCCACCTGATCCGCGTTGGCCAGATCAAGACTTTTGAAGACCTGATCGCGCGCCACGGCAAAGGCCTGGGCTGCGATGTCTGCAAGCCGCTCGCGGCCAGCATCTTCGCCACCTGCTGGAACGACTTCGTGCTGAAGAAGGAGCACGCCGGCCTGCAGGATTCGAACGACTACTTCCTTGGCAATATTCAGAAGGATGGTACCTATTCCGTGGTGCCGCGTATGCCGGGCGGTGAAGTGACGCCGGAAGGCCTGATCGCTGTCGGCATGGTCGCCAAAAAATACGGCCTGTACACCAAGATCACCGGCGGCCAGCGCGTCGACCTGTTTGGCGCACGTGTCGAAGAGCTGCCGCTGATCTGGGAAGAACTGATCGCGGCCGGCTTCGAAACCGGCCACGCTTACGGCAAATCCCTGCGTACCGTGAAGTCCTGCGTCGGCTCGACCTGGTGCCGCTACGGCGTAGGCGACTCCGTCGGCCTGGCGATCGAACTGGAGAACCGCTACAAAGGCTTGCGCACGCCGCACAAGATCAAGTTCGGCGTGTCCGGCTGCACCCGCGAGTGCGCGGAAGCGCAGGGCAAGGACGTGGGCATCATCGCCACCGAAAAAGGCTGGAACCTGTACGTGTGCGGCAATGGCGGCATGAAGCCACGCCATGCCGAGCTGCTGGCTTCGGACCTGGACAAGGACACGCTGGTCAAGTATGTGGACCGCTTCCTGATGTTCTACAGCCGCACCGCTGATCGCCTGCAGCGCACCAGCACCTGGCGCGAGAATCTGGAAGGTGGCCTGGACTACCTGAAGGAAGTCGTCATCAACGACAAGCTGGGCGTGAACGCTGAAATGGAAGAAGACATGCAACGCGTAATCGACAACTATGCCTGTGAGTGGAAGGAAGCCGTTACGAATCCGGAAACCCGCGCGCGCTTCCGCCACTTCGTCAACAGCCCGGACAAGGACAGCAACGTTGTCTTCATGGAGGAGCGCGGCCAGATCCGTCCCGCCACCGTAGAGGAACGAAAACGTATTCCAATCAAAGTCGTAGCGTAGGGCGGATCATTGATCCGCCGAACCAAGGAGAGCCAAAATGCACCGTGACATCCAAACCGGCAACTGGACCGCTGTTTGCGGCCTCGATGACATCGTCCCTAACACCGGCGTTTGCGCACTGCTGAACGGCGAGCAGGTGGCTGTGTTCCACCTGCACGACGGCGATGCGCCCCGTGTTTTCGCGATCGGCAATTACGATCCGAATTCCGAAGCGTCCGTGCTGTCGCGTGGCCTGATCGGCAATCTGGGCGAGCGCATCGTCGTTGCGTCGCCCATCTTCAAACACCACTTCGACCTGCAAACGGGCGAATGCCTGGAAGCGCCGGAGCATTCCGTGCCGACCTGGCCTGCACGCATCGATGGCGGAAAGGTCTGGGTCGGGGCATGAAGCCGTCGCTGGTCGTCGTCGGCAATGGCATGGCCGGGATGCGAACGGTCGAGGAGCTGCTCAAGCTGGCTCCTGACCTGTACGACATCACGGTCTTCGGCGCTGAACCGCACGGCAACTACAACCGCATCCTTCTCTCGCCAGTATTGGCGGGCGAAAAGACGGTGGACGACATCATGCTGCATACCCGCGAGTGGTATCAGCAGAACGGCATCACGCTGCATGCGGGCGACCCGGTCGAGCAGATCGACCGCAAGCGCCGCCTGGTGCGTGCGCGCTCCGGCCTCGAAGTGCGTTACGACCGCCTGCTGATCGCCACCGGCTCCAAGCCGTTCATCATTCCTGTGCCTGGCCATGAGCTGCCCGGCGTGCTGGCCTTCCGCGATATTCAGGACGTGGAAGACATGCTGCAAGCCGCCCGCAACCACAAGCATGCTGTCGTTATCGGCGGCGGCCTGCWGGGCCTCGAAGCGGCCAACGGCCTGCAGCGGCAGGGCATGGACGTAACGGTCGTTCACGTCACCGACGCGCTGATGAACCAGCAGCTCGACAAGCCCGCCGCCCAGCTGCTGCAGAAGGCGCTGGAAGCCAAAGGCCTGCGTTTCATGCTGGGCGCGCAAACCACCGGGATCATTGGTCCGGATCGCGTGACCGCGGTGCGGTTCGCTGATGGCAGCGAAATCCCTGCCGATCTGGTGGTGATGACAGCCGGCGTGCGCCCCAACATAGCGCTGGCGAAATCGGCAGGCCTGCACTGCGAACGCGCCATCGTGGTTGACGACACGTTGCAAACCTACGACCCGCGCGTGTATGCCGTGGGCGAGTGCGTGCAGCACCGTAGCGCGACCTTCGGCCTCGTTGCTCCGATCTGGGATCAGGCCCGTGTATGCGGCGCGCATCTTGCCGGCGCAGGCCATCGCCGCTACGTGCAACAGGCATCGCCGACACGGCTGAAGGTCACCGGCGTGGACCTGTACTCGGTCGGCGATTTCATTGGCGGCGAAGGCAGCGAAGACCTCGTACTGCGCGATCCGCGACGCGGCGTGTACAAGCGCCTGGTCCTGAACGGCAACCGCATCGCCGGTGCGGTGCTGTACGGCGACGTGCAGGACGGCCCCTGGTACTTTGACCTGATCCAGAAGCGCACCGACATTTCGTCGATGCGCGCTCACCTCTTGTTTGGCGAGGCGCTTTGCGCCCAGGCTGCGTGACATCATGAATCTCTCCCAGGAACACCTGTCGGTCAGCACTACCTGTGCCTATTGCGGCGTTGGCTGCGGCGTGAAGGCGACGCCACGCACGGATGGCGGTTTCGACATCGCCGGCGATACGGCGCATCCGGCCAATGCAGGCCGCCTGTGCGTGAAAGGCTCGGCACTGGGCGAGACGATCGGGCTGGAAGGCCGTCTGCTGCATCCAATGATGCGCGGCGCCGATGGCGCGCTGCGTCAGGCCGGCTGGGATGAGGCGCTTGATCACGTGGCCGCGAAATGGCAGGCGATCGTGGATGAGCATGGCCCGGATTCCGTGGCCTTATACGTATCCGGCCAGCTGCTGACGGAAGATTACTACGTCGCCAACAAGCTGATGAAAGGCTATGTCGGCACGGCCAATATCGACACCAACTCGCGCCTGTGCATGTCCTCCGCCGTGGCAGGGCACAAGCGTGCATTTGGCGAAGATGTGGTGCCAGTCAATTACGATGATCTCGAACTGGCCGACATGGTCGTGCTGGTCGGCTCCAACCTCGCGTGGTGCCATCCGATCCTGTTCCAGCGCCTGACGCGGGCCAAAGAAGCGCGTCCTGAAATGAAGATCGTGGTGATCGACCCGCGCCGCACCGCGACCTGCGAACTGGCCGATCTGCATCTCCCGGTCAAGCCGGGCACGGATGTATGGCTGTTCAATGGCCTGCTGAGCTATCTGTCGCGCATCGGCGCCGCTGATCCGGAATTTGTGGCCGAACACACCAGCGGCCTGGCCGACGCACTGGCCGCCGCTTCGCTGACGCCGGAAGAAGTGGCGAAAGCGTGCCGTGTGAATCTGGCGGATCTGATGTCTTTCTACGAAGCTTTCGCTGCGACGGCGAAAGTGATTACCGGTTTTTCGATGGGCGTGAACCAGTCCGGCGCCGGTACGGACAAGGTCAACAGCATCATCAACTGCCACCTGATCGGCGGCCGTATCGGCAAGCCGGGCATGGGGCCGTTCTCGATTACCGGCCAGCCGAACGCGATGGGCGGCCGCGAAGTCGGAGGGCTGGCGAATATGCTGGCCGCGCACCTTGACCTCGACAAAAGCGAACACCGCGATGCCGTGCAGACGTTCTGGCGCTCGCCGAACATCGCCTCCGCGCCTGGCCTGAAAGCGGTGGATCTGTTCAGCGCCATCGAAAGCGGCCGTGTGAAAGCGGTATGGGTGATCGCGACGAACCCTGTGGTCAGCCTGCCGAACGCCGATCAGGTACGCCGCGCCTTATCGAAGTGCGAGCTGGTGATTTCCTCCGACGTGGTGCTGGCGACGGACACCAACACGCATGCCCACGTGCTGCTGCCCGCGCTGGCCTGGGGCGAAAAGGATGGCACGGTCACCAATTCTGAACGCCGTATCTCCCGCCAGCGCGCCTTCCTGCCAGCACCGGGCGAAGCTCGCCCCGACTGGCAGATCCTTTCGCAATTCGCACAGCGCCTGGGCTACCAAGGCTTCGCGTACACGAGCGCGCGCGAGATCTTCATCGAGCATGCCGCCTTGAGTGCGTGGCGCAACAATGAGCGCGATCTGCCGCGCGCTTTCAACATCGGCGGCCTCGCGGCGCTGGACGCCGCGGGCTACGATGGTCTGCCTCCGACGCAATGGCCAGCAGCCGCCGTAGTGCCCGGCCGCGCTGCGCCAGCACGTGTATTTGCCGACGGCCGCTTCTCGCACCCCGACGGCAAGGCGCGCTTCGTGCCGACGCCGCCGCGCGCGCCGGCGAATGCGCCGGAAGAAGAATTTCCTATCGTGCTGAACACCGGCCGCGTGCGCGACCACTGGCACACCATGACCCGCACCGGGCGCGCGCCGAAACTGGCCGACCACATCCCCGAGTCCTTCGTCGACATTCATCCGCAGGATGCGCTGCTATGCGGCGTGAAGGAAGGCGAGTTGGCCCGCGTATCGAGCAAATGGGGCGCGATGATTGCGCGTGTACGTCACGGTGGCGGTATCGCACGTGGCAGCGCTTTCGTGCCGATTCACTGGAACGACCAGACGGCATCGGACGCCCGTGTCGGTGCGCTGGTGAATCCCGTGGTCGATCCGATCTCCGGCGAGCCCGAATTCAAACACACACCGGTGCGTATCGACCGCTTCCCCGTGAAATGGCATGGCTTTGTACTCAGCCGCACGGAGCTGAACCTGGACAGCATGGCCTACTGGACGCGCGCGCAGGGCAAAGACTTCTCCCGCTACGAACTGGCTGGCCGCAATGCGATCGAAGATTTCGGTCACTGGGCCCGCGCGCTGCTTGGCGTGAGCGATGACGATGCCGACTGGCTGGAATACGCCGACAAGAGCGAAGGCGTGTATCGCGCCGTGCATCTGGTCGACGACCGTATCGCGCAATGCATCTTCATCTCCCCGCGCACGGATCTGCCAGCGCGCAACTGGCTTGCGAGCCTGTTCGCGATGGAGCAACTGACCGTGGCTGACCGCGCAGGTGCGCTGGCGGGCCGCGCGATCGAAAAGGGCGCCGACGCCGGTCCCACGGTGTGCTCCTGCTTCGGTGTTGGCCGCAACACCATCTGCAACGCGATCCGCGACAAGGATCTGAAAACCGCCGCCGAAGTCACCGCCTGCGTGAAAGCAGGGGGCAACTGCGGGTCCTGCGTGCCGGAGATCAAGCAGATTCTGCTGGTCACCCGCGCAACGGCTGAAGCTTAGCGGTCGATGCCCCCCATGCAGATGTATTTGATGACGAGGTAATCGTCCATGCCATGCGTGGAGCCTTCGCGGCCGATGCCCGATTGCTTCACGCCGCCGAAGGGCGCGATTTCGTTCGAGATCAGGCCCGTATTCACGCCGACCATGCCGCTTTCCAGTCCTTCCGCAACGCGCCAGATACGGCCGATGTCGCGCGAGTAGAAGTAGGCGGCCAGACCAAACTCGGTGGAATTGGCCAGGGTGACCGCTTCCTCGTCGGTCTTGAAGCGGAACAGCGGCGCCAGCGGACCAAACGTCTCTTCGCGCGCCAGCTCCATATCCGAATGCACATCCGCCAGAATGGTCGGCTGGAAGAAGGTATGGCCCAGTTCATGGCGTTTCCCGCCCAGCAGCAGCCGCGCGCCTTTGCCCAGCGCATCGGCAATGTGCTCTTCGACTTTCTTGACGGCCTTCTCTTCGATCAGCGGACCTTGCGTCACACCCGGATCGACGCCATTGCCGACTTTCAGCTTACCGACAGCCTCCACCAGCTTCTTCGCAAAAGCATCGTAGATACCGTCCTGCACATAGATGCGGTTCGCGCACACGCAAGTCTGGCCGGTATTGCGGTACTTCGATGCGATTGCGCCTTCTACCGCCGCGTCCAGATCGGCATCGTCGAACACGATGAAGGGTGCATTGCCGCCCAGTTCCAGCGACAGCTTTTTGATCGTTGGCGCAGACTGCTCCATCAGCAGCCGTCCCACCGCAGTGGAACCGGTGRAGCTCAGTTTGCGCACGATTGGGTTGGCGGTCATCTCCTTGCCGATGGCTTTGGGATCACCCGTGACAACGCTGAACACACCAGGCGGAATGCCCGCGCGTTCGGCCAGCACGGCCAACGCCAGCGCCGAGAAGGGCGTCAGCTCCGCGGGTTTCAGCACCATCGGGCAGCCCGCGGCGAGCGCAGGACCAGCCTTGCGTGTGATCATCGCAGAAGGGAAGTTCCACGGCGTGATGGCGGCGCTCACGCCAATCGGCTCGCGCGTGACAACGATGCGGCGGTCAGGCCATGGCGACTGCAGCGTTTCGCCGGCAATGCGCTTGGCTTCTTCGCCGAACCATTCGATGAATGATGCCGCGTAAGTAATCTCGCCCTTGGACTCGGCCAGCGGTTTGCCTTGCTCGGCCGTCATCAGCAACGCCAGGTCGTCGGCGTTTTCGAGCATCAGATCATTCCACTTGCGCATGATGGCCGCACGTTCCTTCGCGGTCTTCTTGCGCCAGGCCGGCCATGCGGCATTCGCGGCTTCAATGGCGCGGCGCGTTTCCGCTTCGCCCATGCGCGGCACGGTGCCGATTTTTTCGCCAGTGGCGGGATTGGTGACGGCAATGGTTTCGCCATTATCGGCGTCGCACCATTGGCCATTAATGTAGGCCTGCTGTCGCAGCAGGGTGGGATCTTTCAATGTCAGCATGTCGCCCCCTTTTGTGAATCCCACCAGTATAGCGAGAACGTCAATATCGTGCCCTGAGCACGATCCGAGGCGCGCGGTTGCGAATGTTTCAATTTGAGCATATGATCAAACTGCAAAATATTAAGATCACACTAATTAATATGCGCCGCCCCATCGTACTGGTCCCCGCTTGCAGCCACCAGATTGGCTCGCATCCCTACTATGCCGCTCAAAACAAATATGTTGATGCGGTCGTTGTGGGTGCGCGCTGCCAGCCGCTGCTCGTGCCGCCACTGGCCGACAATACAGACATCGAATCGCTACTCAAGATAGCCGATGGTCTGATGCTGACCGGTGCGCCTTCCAATGTGCACGCCAGCCTGTATGGCCAGGACCTGCTTGATCCATCGCTGCCGCTCGATGCGGCGCGCGATGCGACGACCATTCCGCTGATCCGCGCTGCCATAGACAGAGGCATTCCGCTGTTCGCGATTTGCCGCGGCTTCCAGGAAGTGAACGTGGCGCTTGGCGGCACATTGCATCAGGCGCTGCATCAGGTGGATGGCCTGTTTGATCATCGTGAAAACAAATTCCAGTCGCTGGAGCAGCAATATGCGCCGGCACATCGGGTCAACCTCGAAAAGGGGGGGCGGCTGCATCATATTCTCGACGGCGATAACGAAATCAAAGTGAACTCCCTGCACGGGCAAGGCATCGACAAGCCGGCGCCAGGCCTGCAAGTGGAAGCGCGGTCCGATGACGGATTGATCGAAGCCTACTCAATTTCCACCGCGCCCGGTTTCACGCTTGCGGTGCAATGGCATCCGGAATGGCGTGTTGCCGATAGTGCTGTCTCCATGAAATTGTTCAGCGCATTCGGGCTGGCCTGCCGCGTGCACCGGGACCGTATCCCCTAGCGTCTTCTCAGCGTAAGTCCAGAATTTCAAAATGACTTTAGAGAGGAAGCTATGGCAATTCGCGAGAACTTTACATACACGGACATGGATGAGTGGCTCAATGAAAAACGAGTCACGGAGATCGAATGTCTGGTGCCGGACCTGACCGGTGTCGCACGCGGCAAGATTCTTCCGCGCGGCAAATTCACGGAAGAACGGGGCATGCGCATCCCGGAGGCGGTGCTCGGCATGACCGTGACGGGCAATACGCCGCAGGAAGACGACGCCTACGACCGCGCGATATCGTCGATCGACCGCGACATGATCCTGAAGGCCGATCCCACCACGATTACGATGGTGCCTTGGGCTGCCGACCCTACAGCGCAGGTGATCCACGATTGCTACTTCTCCGATGGCCGCCTGGTCGATTTTGCGCCGCGTACGGTGCTGCGCCGCGTGCTGAAGCTGTATGAAGAAAAAGGCTGGAAGCCCATCGTGGCGCCGGAACTGGAGTTCTACCTGACCGACAAGAACTCCGATCCCGATCTGCCGCTGAAGGCGCCGATTGGCCGCAGCGGCCGCGCCGAAACCAGCCGCCAGGTCTACAGCATCGACGCGGTCAATGAATTCGACCCGCTGTTTGAGGACATCTACGACTACTGCGACATGATGGGCCTCGACGTCGAAACGCTGATTCACGAAATCGGTGCGGGACAAATGGAGATCAATTTCCTGCACGGTGAGCCACTGGGCCTTGCGGACAAGGTGTTCTTCTTCAAGCGCACCTTGCGTGAAGCGGCGCTGAAGCATCATATGTACGCCACCTTCATGGCCAAGCCGATGGCGGGCGAGCCGGGATCGGCGATGCATATCCACCAGAGCGTTGTCGATGCAAAGACGGGCTGGAATATCTTCAGCAATGAGGACGGTTCCCCGTCGCCGCTGTTCAAGCAATACATTGGAGGCCTGCAGCACTACATGCCTTCCGCGATGGCCATCGTTGCGCCATATGTGAACTCATACCGGCGTCTGGTACGCCACACGGCGGCGCCGATCAATATCCAGTGGGGCATGGACAACCGCACCGTGGGCTTCCGTGTGCCGGAATCGAGYGTGCAGGACCGGCGTGTGGAGAACCGCATCATCGGCGCCGATGCGAATCCGTATCTGGCGCTGGCGGTCACTCTGGCCTGCGGCTATCTCGGTATGACCGAGCATCTGGAGCCCTCACCCATCACCACCGGCAGCGCTTACGACATGAAGTACGAGCTGCCGCAAGGCTTGCCGGAAGCGCTGAAAGCCTTGCGCGCTGAGCCCAAGCTGCATGCCGTATTGGGCGAGCGCTTCATCGATGTCTATGCCGCGATCAAGGATCTGGAACACCAGGAGTTCATGACGGTGATCAGTCCATGGGAACGCGAGCACCTGCTGCTGCACGTTTGATAAGGGGGCGATATGGAAACTGCTGAAATTCAGGCCAAGGACCACGCCCACTATATGCATCCCTTCACCGATCACAAGGCGCTGGGCGAGAAGGGGGCGCGCGTGATCGTGCGCGGCGACGGCATTTATCTTTGGGATTCTGAAGGCAAGAAAATCCTGGATGGCATGTCCGGCCTGTGGTGCGTGAACGTGGGGTACGGCCGCACCAGCATTGCCAAGGCGGTGTATGAGCAGATGGAGACGCTGCCTTTCTATAACAGCTTCTTCAACACGACCAATATGCCGGCCGTGACCCTGGCCTGCAAGCTTGCCGAGATTGCGCCGCCGGGTTTTCAGCACGTGTTCTTTACCGGATCGGGCTCGGAGGCGAACGACACCAATGTGCGCATGGTGCGCCGCTATTGGGATTTGATGGGGCAACCGAAGCGCGACATCATCATCAGCCGCCACAACGCCTATCACGGCAGTACGATGGCCGGCGCGTCGCTGGGCGGCATGGACGGCATGCACGCACAGGGCGGATTACCGATTCCGGGCATCGTGCATATCGGCCAGCCGGATTACGTATCGGCTGGTAAAGGCATGACGGAGGACCAATTCGGCATTCACGCGGCGGCCTGGCTGGAGCAGAAGATCCTCGAACTGGGCGCTGATCGCGTCGGCGCCTTCATTGGCGAGCCGATTCAAGGCGCGGGGGGCGTGGTGATTCCTCCGCGTACCTACTGGCCGGAGATCCAGCGTATCTGCGACAAATACGGCATCCTGCTGATCGCGGACGAGGTGATTACGGGCTTTGGCCGCACGGGCCGCATGTTTGCATCCGAACTGTTTGGCATCAAGCCGGACCTGATCACGTTTGCCAAAGGCGTGACCTCGGGCTATGTGCCGCTGGGCGGTGTGCTGGTGGGCGACCGCGTCGCGAAAGTGCTGGTGGAGCAGGGCGGCGAATTCAATCATGGGTTCACCTACTCCGGCCATCCGGTGGCCTGTGCGGCGGCACTGGAGTCGATCCGCATCGTCGAAGAAGAACATCTGGTGCAGCGCGTGGCGGACGACACGGGACCTTATCTGGCGGACCGTTTCGGCTCGCTGAGCAGCCATCCGGTGGTCGGTTATGCCAACAGCTGCGGCTTGGTGGCTGGCCTGAATCTGGTGCGCAAGAAGGGAGCCACCGTTCACCAGCATGAGTGGTTCGATCCGGCGCTGAGCGCGGGCATGGTTTGCCGCAAGCATATGTTCGATAACGGCATGATCATGCGTGCCGTGGGCGACCGCATGATTATCGCGCCGCCGCTGGTGATGACGCGGCCGCAGATCGACGAAATGGTGGAGCTGATTCGTCATTGCCTCGATCTGACGTATAAAGAATTCAAACAGCTCGGCTGGATCAAGGAGTGAGCATGGAGAAGATCAACTGGGCCGATCGCGCCATTCGCCTGAGTATCGATGGCCGCGCCTTCGTCAATGGTGAGCGCAGCTGGGCGGTGTCCGGCCGCAAGTTCGACAACTTGTCGCCGATCGACGGACGCTATCTTGCCCAGGTTGCGCGCTGCGACAGCTCGGATGTTGACCTGGCCGTGTCGAAAGCGCGCATCGCGTTTGAGGACGGGCGCTGGGCGCGCAAAGCCCCTGCGCAGCGCAAGAAGATCCTGATGCGCTTTGGCGAGTTGATGATGCAAAACATCGAGGAGCTAGCCCTGCTCGAAACGCTGGACATGGGCAAGCCAATCAAATACAGCCTGTCCGTGGATGTGCCCCTGGCCGCAAACTGCATCCGCTGGTATGGCGAAGCGATCGACAAGATCTACGGCGAGATCGCGCCCACGCCCGCCAACAGTCTGGCGCTCATCACGCGTGAGCCTGTGGGCGTAGTGGCGGCTATCGTTCCCTGGAATTACCCGATGCTGATGGCCGCATGGAAGATCGCGCCTGCACTGGCGGCGGGGAATAGCGTGGTACTCAAGCCATCGGAGAAATCGCCGCTGACCGCGTTGCGCATGGCCGAGCTGGCGATGGAAGCGGGCATTCCGCACGGTGTATTGAATGTGCTGCCGGGATTCGGCAATGAGGCGGGAGCCGCGCTGGCCCAGCATATGGATGTGGACTGCATCGGCTTCACCGGCTCCACGCGCACTGGCAAGCAGATCGTGCAGATGGCGGGGCAATCGAATTTAAAACGGGCCTGGACTGAATTGGGCGGCAAGTCGGCCAATATCGTTTGCGCCGATTGCCAGGATCTGGACGCGGCGGTGTCGGCGGCTATTGGTTCGATCTACTTCAACCAGGGCGAAAGCTGCAACGCACCGTCACGCCTGTTCGTTGAGGAATCGATTCGCGAAGAGTTCCTGGCGCGGGCGCTGAAGATGGTGCCGAACTATGCGCCGGGCGATCCGCTGGACGAGAAGACGGTGATGGGCGCGATTGTCGATGCGACGCAAATGAAAACCGTCATGGGTTATATCGAATCCGGCAAGGCGGAAGGCGCCAAGCTGCTGGCTGGCGGCAATGCGGCGCGCGCCAGCACCGGCGGCTTCTACGTCGAGCCAACGCTGTTCGACCGCGTCAACAACAGCATGAAGATTGCGCAGGAGGAGATTTTCGGACCGGTGCTGTCCGTGCTGGGTTTTACCGATCTGGATGAAGCGGTGAAGCAGGCGAATGCCACGAGCTACGGCCTGCATGCGGCGGTGTGGACTGCGGATTTGAGCAAGGCTGTGAAAACCGCCCGCGCTTTGAAGGCGGGCACGGTGCACGTCAACCAGTACGATGGCGACGACATCACCGTGCCGTTCGGCGGCTACAAGCAATCAGGCAATGGCCGCGATAAATCGCTGCATGCCTTCGACAAGTACACCGAGCTGAAAACGACCTGGATTCAGATTTGAGGTTGTCGCCGGTCAGGTGGCAACGGCGGGTCAATGACCCGCCCTACGGCGATCTTCGATCCGCCGTGCCTGTTTAGAAGCAATGTTCCAGCGCCGGGAAGCCGCCGTTCTTCACGGCCGCAACGTAGGCGCTGATCGCTGCCGCGATCGTGGTCTGGCCGTCCATGAAGTTCTTCACGAAGCGCGCTTTGCGGCCCGGGAACACGCCCAGCATATCGTGCATCACCAGCACCTGGCCGGAGCAGTCCGGACCCGCGCCGATGCCGATGGTCGGAATCGCCAGCAGCTCAGTAGTCTCCTTGCCCAGTGCAGTCGGAATCGCCTCCAGCACCAGCAGCGAAGCGCCGGAAGCTTGCAGTTTCAGCGCGTCCGCCTTCAGCAGCTCGGCGCTTTCCACGGTCTTGCCC
The DNA here is from genome assembly GCF_052113985.1 of Pseudoduganella sp. RAF53_2. Taxonomy (NCBI): domain Bacteria; kingdom Pseudomonadati; phylum Pseudomonadota; class Betaproteobacteria; order Burkholderiales; family Oxalobacteraceae; genus Pseudoduganella; species Pseudoduganella sp. RAF53_2. The sequence goes on from NZ_JBFRDW010000024.1 coordinate 13,956, forward strand.
TGCACCTTGTAGCCGCCCAGCGAATGCACGGACTGCGGGGTCAGGCCCAGGTGAGCGCAAACCGGAACGGAACGATCCACCAGGAAGCGCACGGTATCGGCAACCCAGGCGCCGCCTTCGATCTTCACCATATGCGCGCCGGCCTGCATCAGCTTGACCGCGTTGTCGAACGCTTGCTGTGGCGAGCCGTACGAACCAAAAGGCATATCGGCGACGATCATGGCCGACTTGGCGCCACGGGCGACAGCCGCCGTGTGATACGCCACTTCCTGCACGGTCACCGGCAGCGTGGACGAGTGGCCGTTGCACACCATGCCCAGCGAGTCGCCGATCAGCAGGACTTCCACGCCGCAGCTGTCCATCAGCGAAGCGAAGCTCGCGTCRTAGCAGGTCAGCATGGTGATCTTTTCGCCGGCCGCGCGCAGCGCGTTCAGCGACGGAATCGTCACGGCCTTGGTCGGCACCGCCTTCGTCGGAGCGGGCGTGCCGCTGGCGCCCAGCGCAGGCGCCGGAGCCGAACCAGCCATATCGTTCCCTTGCAAATAACCAGACATGGTATGTCCTCGAAATAAAAAAGCGTATTGTAAGCGCTTATTTCAACTGCTTGTCAGCGCCGCAATTCCGACATGATTTTTTCGGCAAGGAAGTCGCATGGCGGCCGATTCGACGTATTGCTGCGCGCGAGGATCACTTCCAGCGCATCGATTTCGGGAAGGCCCTGCGCCTGGCCGAGCAGGGCCAGATGACTGGGAACGGCGCAGCGCGCCAGCGGCGCCACGGCGAGCCCCGCTTCCACCATGCTGAGTAAGCCCATCAGGCTGGGGCTTTCGTAGGACGTGCGATACGGGATCTTTGCCTTCTCCAGGCTGCGGATCGCGTTTTCGCGCGCCACGCTGCCCGGCAGGAAGACGGCAATCGGCAGCGGACGCTCTTTCCAGATATCTTTTGCGCTCGGCGTTGCGGCCCAGACCATCGGCTCGAAGCGGATGAACTCTCCCGAAAGACCCTTCACGCGCGTGGCGCAGACCAGGTCCACCGAGCCATCTTTGACCATCGGCGCCAGCGCCACGCTCGGAAGTCCCACCACCTGAATTTGCACCTTCGGGTAAGTGGCGGAAAACTTCTTCAGGATTGGCGGCAGCAGGGAATAGGCATAGTCGTCGGGTACGCCAATGACTACGCGGCCCGTGATGTCGGGACGGACCACGGCGGCCCACGCTTCGTCGCGCAGCGCCAGCATACGCCGTGCGTAGGTCAGCAGAACCTCGCCATCCTGGGTCGGCGTGACGCTGCGCGGCCTGCGCACGAACAGCGGCTTGCCCAGCGCCGTTTCGAGCGTCTTGATCTGCATGCTCACGGCCGATTGCGAACGATGCACGACTTCCGCCGCGCGGCTGATGTTGCCGGTATCGGCTACGGCCACCATCATGGCCAGCACATCCAGGTCGAGTGCTTTCATAAGTATCAGAAAAACAGATAGAAACGTTCAGTATTATGCGATTTTCTTAGGCTAACACGTCAGGCATAGTATCGGAAAGGAGCCGAATCATGAACGCACGCACCGATCCATCAATCTTCGCATCGCCGGAACTGGACTTTGCCACACTGGCATCCGGCATCCGTGTGCCCTATGTGGCCAGCGGAGCGGGAGAGCCGCTGTTCTTCGTGCACGGCTCGCTGTGCGACTTCCGTTACTGGAACAGCCAGATTGCTGTTCTCGCAAAAGATTTCTACTGCGTTTCGATGAGCCTTGGCCATTACTGGCCAGGTGGCGACGGCCGCGCGCTGGGAGAATTCAGCTGGAAGAACCATGTGGCGGAACTGGCGGAGTTCATCGCCGCGATGGATGTCGGGCCGGTGCATCTGGTGGGCCATTCGCGCGGCGGATGCGTCGCGTTCCAGCTGGCGCGCGAGTATCCGCAACTTGTTAAATCGCTTACGCTGGCAGATCCGGGTGGCCCGCTGCAAATCGATGGCGCCGTGCAGGCTTCTCTGCCGTCTGAAACCGAGATCCTGCGCGCGGAAGTCTCCGCGCTGATTGAAAACCGTGCCATTGAGGCGGGACTTGAGCTGTTCGTCGACTCGGTCAGCCTGCCCGGCATCTGGCGCAGGAGCCCTGCCGGGTTCCGCACCATGGCGCTCGATAACGCCTCCACGCTGCCAAAGCAGTTCCGCGATCCCTTGCCTGCCTATTCGCGTGAAGCAGCAGCTGATGTGAAATGCCGGACCTTGCTGGTCGCTGGGCAGAAAAGCCCACGCATGTATCACGATAACGTAGAGCGGCTCGCGGAGTGGATCGGCGACGCCCAGACCCACACCATTGCCGGCGCTTCGCATGGCATGAATGTTACGCACCCGGCGGCGTTCAACCGCCTGCTCCAGGCTTTCCTGGGCTGATTATTTGCCGACGAAGAGGAAGCCCACCGCGCCCATGATGCAGACGAAGGCGCCCGCGTGGCGCCAGCTCACAGGTTCGCCCAGCACGGTCACCATGAAGATGCCGAACACGATCAGGGCGATGGCTTCCTGCGTGACTTTCAGCTGACCGGCGCTCCAGCCACTGGCGAAGCCGAAGCGGTTGGCGGGGACGGCCAGACAGTATTCCACAAATGCGATGACCCAGCTGATCAGGATGACCTGAAACAGCGGCTTGTGCATGCCGCCCTTCAAATGCCAGTACCAGGCAATCGTCATGAAGATGTTCGAGAGGGAGAGCAGCAGGAATGTAGTCATGACGGGAGCTTGGTGATGGTCTGGCCGGCAACGCGCGGCAGGTAGTCGGCGGCTTTGCCCAGGCCCGGTAGCTTGACTGCCGCATCCACTTCCAGCAGGGGCACCAGGACGAAGGCGCGTTCGTGCAGGCGCGGGTGGGGCACGGTCAGCGTGGGGCTGCTGATTAGCTGGTCGCCGTATAGCAGCAGGTCCATGTCCAGCGTGCGCGGAGCGTTGTAGTAAGGGCGCAGGCGGCCATGCGCTTGTTCGATGTCCTGCAGCGCGCGCAGCAGGGCTTCCGGTTCCAGCGCGGTTTGCAGACGGGCGACGGCATTGATGTAGTCGTCTCCGCTGGAATCGATGGGCGCCGTAAGGTACAGGCTGGAGACGCCGGCCAGCGTACTGCCGGGCAGCTGGCGCAGCATATTGATGGCGTCTTCCACATTGGCGCGGGCGTCGCCAAGATTGGCGCCGATGCCGATGTAGGCGGTGGTGTTCATGGCGGATCTAGGCGGATCGTTGATCCGCCCTACGCGGCGGCTGGTTCGTTGCTGCCGCCGCCACGCTTGCCGCGGCGGGGACGGCGACGGCGGCGCTTCGGCGCGCCATTCTCTTCGCTGGCCGGCATGTCGAACTCGTCCTCGCCTTCGTCGGCCACGGCTTCGCGCGCTTCAGCGTGCGCTGCATCGTCGGCGCTTTCGTGTTCTGCTTCCTGACCTTCGGCCGCGTCCTTGTGGCGCGTGCCACGGCGTGGTGGACGCTTGCGCTTCGCGCCGCCACCGCCGCTGCCAGCGGTCGACACCAGCTCCGCGCGCATGATCTCATCGCCCTCATAGAAGGCCGTCCACCAGTCGCCCAGTTCCTTGTCGATCTCGCCGGATGCGCAGCGCAGCAGCAGGAAGTCGTAGCCCGCGCGGAAGCGCAGGTGCTCCAGCAGCTTGTATGGGTTCTTGCCGTTGCGGCGCTCGAAGCGCGGCTGCATGGCCCAGATGTCGCGCATGTCGGAACCGATCTTGCGCTGCAGGGCCAGTTTTTCGGTCTGCGATTCCAGCACTTCGTCCGCTGCCAGATGCAGGGCAGGGATCGGGAATTCGCCGGCGGCCTGGTAGGCCTGCCACTTCTCCAGCACCTGGTGCCACAGCAGGGAGGCGAACAGGAAGCCGGGCGACACAGTCTTGCCGGCCAGGATGCGGCGGTCGGTGGCGTCCAGTGCCAGCGTGACGAACTTGGTGCCCAGCGGCTGCTCCAGCACCACGTCCAGCATCGGCAGCAGGCCATGATGCAGGCCTTCCTTGCGCAGCTGCTGCAGGCAGGCCAGCGCCTGGCCGGACATCAGCAGCTTCAGCATCTCGTCGAACACGCGTGCGGCAGGCACGTTGTTGATCAGCGGCGCCATCACCGAAATCGGTTCGGCAGTGGTCGGCTCGATATCGAATTTCAGCTTGGCGGCGAAACGCACCACGCGCAGCATGCGTACCGGGTCTTCGCGGTAACGCGCTTCCGGCTGGCCGATGATGCGCAGGGTCTTGGCGCGGATGTCTTCAATACCGCCGTGATAGTCCAGCACTTCCTGCGTGGCCGGGTTGTAGTACATGGCGTTGATAGTGAAGTCGCGGCGCGCCGCGTCTTCCGCCTGGCTGCCGAAGGTGTTGTCGCGCAGGACGCGGCCATGCTCGTCGCGCGGCGCGTTATCCATGGCCGTGCCGCGGAAGGTGGTTACTTCCAGCAGGTCCTGACCGAACATGACGTGCACGATCTGGAAGCGCTTGCCGATGATGAAGGCGCGGCGGAACAGGCGCTTGACCTGCTCCGGCGTAGCGTTGGTGGCGATGTCGAAATCTTTCGGCTTCACGCCCAGCAGCAGGTCGCGCACGGCGCCGCCAACCACGAAGGCCTGGAATCCTGCCTCCTGCAAGGTGCTGGTGACACGGACGGCGTTCGACGACAGCAGCTTCGGATCGATGCCGTGGTCTTTCGGTCCCATGACTTCGGGCTCGCTGGTATTGCGTCCGGCCTTGCCTTTGACGCCCAGGATTTTTCGGATGAATTTCTTAATCATTGAACAGATGGAGTAGTTCCCAGCCTTTTGCCGCGGCGTGTGCGCTCAGGGTGGCGTTGGGGTTGGTCGCAATCGGGTGGCTGACGATCGAGAGCAGCGGCAAGTCGTTGTGCGAATCGCTGTAGAAATGCACGCTCTCGAAGCTGTCCAGCGTATGTCCCATCTTTTCCAGCCAGGCCTTGGTGTGCACGATCTTGCCCTCGCCCTGGGTTGGCGTACCAAGCAGCTTGCCGGTGATGCGGCCCTCGGCATCGCGTTCGGGCATGGCGGCAATCAGATGCTCCACACCGAAGGCTTTGGCGATGGGCGCCGTCACGAAGTGGTTGGTAGCGGTAACGATGGCAACCAGGTCGCCGGCTTCCAGGTGTTTCTGCAAAATGGCGCGGGCGGCAGGCAGGACGTTCGGCATCACCACTTCCTGCATGAACTGCTGCTGAAGTTCGGCCAGGCGCTGCGGCTCGAATTTAGCCAGGGTGCCGAGGGAGAACTCAAGGTATTCGACGGGGTCCAGCGTACCGGCCTGATATTGGGCGAAGAATTCGTCATTGCGGCGGCGGAATTCGGCGACGTCCACCACGCCCAGTTTGCACAGGAACTTGCCCCATTCGTAGTCGGAGTCGATGGGGAGCAGGGTGTGGTCGAGGTCAAAGAGGGCGAGCTTCATTCTTCTTTCGCTTCCGCTTGCAGCCATTCGCGCAGCAGCGGCAGGGTAATTGGTCGTTGGGTTTCCAGGGAATACTGGTCGAGCGAGTCCAGCATCGAAGACAGCGAACGCATGTCACGCTGAAAATGGGACAGCAAGTAGGGTAACACGCCGGGAGACAAGGTCAAACCACGGGCGGCGGCGGCCTGGCTCAGCGCGGCCACCTTTTCCTCATCGGTCAGACCATGGATCTGGTAGATCAGGCCCCAGCCCATGCGGGTTCGCAGATCCTCGCGCACCGGCAGCACGGCCGGGGCCACATCGCCGCTGCACACCATGAAGGCGTTGTTGGCGCGGATCTCGTTGAACAGGGCGAAGGCGTCGATCTGGGC
>NZ_JBFRDW010000025.1:0-19421 GCF_052113985.1 Pseudoduganella sp. RAF53_2
ATGCTGTAGCCCGCGCGCGTTACGCCTGCGAGCAGCTTGTTGTAATTGGTGGTGCCGGGGTTGTTCTTCATATAGCTCACCGCGTCGAGCACGATGCGGCGATGCGTCTCCTGCTGCCATGCCTGCGCGGGTGCGCTTGCTGCGAATACAGTCAGCGCCAGTGCTGCGGCCATCCATCCATTTTTCATCGGTATCCCCTTGTTATTGAACGGTCGTGCTAGATAGTAAGTAAGCAACGATAAGGGGTCAATGTGACAATGCAATGACTGAGGCTTTCTTCCACTCTCTTGACAATTTGCGGACGCGCTCTTCCAGCTCGGCCRCCAGATAGCCGCGCGCGAAACCGGCTTGCTGATCCAGCTCCGGCTCGGTCTGATGGAAGTGTTGTAATAAGCCATCAGCCACCGCGACGTCGTTGATCCAGCCCAGCCAATCCTGCAGCGACGACATGCCTTCCAGCGCGCGCCTGGTGCGCTTGCGGCCTGCCAGCGATTCGAAAAATTCAGTGGTGTAGCGCAGCTTCTTCATCGCTATGCGCAAGCGATGGCGCGAACGCGGCGTGCCATTCTCCAGCTTCGCGCCGCGCTTCTCGACGCGCTTGCGCGCCTTCTTCAAAGCGCCATCCGCAAACCTGGTGGCGGGACGCGCCAGGGTTTTCACCTGCCCATCCGTTGCCGATTTACGCCAGGCCGAAGTATCGATGAAGTGATGGAGCGAATGCAGTAGCCCGTCGTAGCGTTTCGACGCTACCGCCGCCGCCGCCCCCACGCGCATCTGCCGCGCATGCAGGCRCACGGCGCGGCGCAGCGGTTGCAGCTCGGCGTTGCGTGGCAGATGGGTGCCCAGCACATCCCAATCGCGCGCCGGACCCAGCTCGCTGCCCAGCCATTCGATTTCGCGGTCCAGGCGCGTGCCGGGACGGATCACATCCTCGAACAGCTTCAGCGCCGAGCGCAATCGCCGCAGCCCCACGCGCATCTGGTGCACCGATTCCGGCGAATGCGCGCTGGCGACGCCACCGCGGTTGCCCTCGATCTGGTCCAGGCAATTCAACATGATGGCATGGGCGGCCTGCTCGACCGTCATGCCCTCTTCCAGCTCCAGCGGCTGTGCATGAACAGGTTTTTTCACGTTGCGTTCCTCCAGCAAGCAATCATACGCCTGAGTGAGGAGCCGTTAGTGTTCGGCGAACCAATCCCGCGCCAACCGCGCCACTTTTTCCAGCGTGCCCGACTCTTCGAACAGATGTGTAGCACCTGGAACAATGGCTAGTTCTTTCTCGCAATTCAGCACCGCGAAGGCTTCCTGATTGAGGCCGATGACCCCGTCGTCATGGCCGCCAACAATGAGCAATGTCGGCGCCTGCACGGTCGCCAGCGCCTGTTTGCCCGCGAGATCGGGCCGACCCCCGCGCGACACCACGGAGGCGATCTCGCTCAGCCGTTCGGCCGCCAGCTGAAGTGCCGCGGCCGCGCCGGTGCTGGCGCCAAACAGGCCAACCGGCAGAGACAGCGTTTCCGGTTCCGTGCGCAGCAGATCGCAGGCCAGGCCGAGGCGCGTGGTCAGCAATGGAATATCGAAACGGACGGGGTAATTGGCTTCTTCGGGAGCGGTGAGCAAGTCCATCAGCAACGYGCCGATGCCTGCTTTGCGCAATTCGGATGCGACGTAATTGTTGCGGGAGCTGAAGCGGCTGCTACCGCTGCCATGGGCGAACAGCACGACTTTGCTGGCGCCATCCGGCACCTCCAGCATGCCCTCCAACTCGGCAGCGCTCAGCTTGATCGAGACCAGTCGCTGCATGGCGTGCCCTCCCTGCAGACCAATCTATCACTTTGCCCATTCGTGCGTCGCCAGAATTGTGCGCGAATTGGGCCGGCGGCGCCGGCCCGGGACGCGGCTTAGAACTCTTCCCACTCGCTTTCGTTGCGAGGGGCGTTGGCGACTTTTTTCGCGCGCGCCGGGCGTACGGCGACGGCGTGTGCAGGTGCCGCGGGACGCGCCGGCATCCTGAGCGGCGCAGCCGGGGCTGCGGCGTGGGCAACGCCGATCTTGAACGCGCTGACGGCTTGCGCCAGTGTCGCGGCCTGCTCGCGCATGGCTTGCGAGGCGGCGGCGGTTTCTTCGACCAGGGCGGCGTTTTCCTGCGTCACACGGTCCATCTGCGTGACGGCCTGGTGCACCTGGGCGATGCCGGCGTTCTGCTCGGAGGTTGCGGCACTGATTTCAGCCACGATATCGGTCACCTGCTTGATGCTGGCCACCACGTCGTGCATGGTGGAACCGGCCTGCTGCACCAGCTTCGTGCCCGATTCGACTTTCTCAACCGAATCGCCAATCAGCACCTTGATCTCTTTCGCAGCCGCCGCCGAGCGTTGCGCCAGGTTGCGCACTTCGGTTGCAACGACCGCGAAACCGCGGCCCTGCTCACCCGCGCGCGCGGCTTCAACGGCCGCGTTCAGGGCCAGGATATTGGTCTGGAACGCGATGCCGTCGATCACAGATATGATGTCCACGATCTTGCGCGAGGAATCGTTGATCGAGTCCATGGTGACGATCACCTGTTCGACCACCGTACCGCCCTGCTGCGCCACTTCGGATGCCGATTGCGCCAGCTGATTCGCCTGGCGTGCGTTGTCCGAGTTCTGGCTCACGGTCGAAGTCAGCTCTTCCATCGACGATGCCGTCTCTTCCAGCGACGCCGCCTGCTGCGAAGTGCGGGTGGACAGGTCGCCCGTGCCTGCTGCGATCTGGTGCGACGCCGTGCTCACCGCATCGGCCGACGCGCGCGCCGTGCCGACCACGCCCGCAATCTGGCCCAGCAGCTTGTTGAAGGCCGTGGCGGTGTGGCCGATTTCGTCCATGCGCTCCACCGGCACCTGGTGCGTCAGGTCCAGCGATTCGCTCACATCCTCCAGCGTGCCGCGGATGGTCTTCAGGCTGCCGCTGATGACGCTCAGCAGCTGATAGCCCAGGACCGCAGTCACCAGCACGGCCAGCACGATCACGATAATCAGCGTGCGCTGCGCGGACGAATAAGCCGCATCGCTTTCCGTGCGCACTTGCTCAATCAGCTTGTTGTTGTAGTCGATGTGATCGTCCAGGCCCTTCTTGACGGCGGCGGCGGTCAGGGCCAGCGGCGTACCGGCGACCAGGGTGGCGCGCACCGCGTCCATATCGCCGGAATGGGCGCCGGCCACGAACGGGGTCAACGCCTGGCGGTAGGCCGCCATGTTCGCGCGATCCTGCTCCAGCATCTTGCGGTCGGTTTCGTCGTAGATGTGCTCTTTTTCGTAGGTGGCGATCACTTCATCGAACTTGGCGTGGGCATCGTTGTAGGCCTTGTCCAGCGCCGTTTTGTCCGGCAGGTTGGAGAAGACGGAGAGACGGTAGCCGGCCAGGCGGCTGTCAGCCAGCGCGCCTTTGGCGGCGTTCAGGCCGTGGATACTCGGGATCAGGCGGGACTGCACTAAAGTCAATCGCTGCTGTGCAGCATTAATCTGCCAAATTCCRTTGGCGCCGACAAAAATCAGGGCGAACAAGGCGACCGCAAGGGTCAAGGTCAATCGCTTCGTGATAGTCATGTTATTGAATTTAAAGGGCGCGGGTCTTCAAGTATTGTGGATGTGGCTGCCGTGCGCAAGCTGATGCCGCAAAGCAGCAACAGTTTCTCACAGTTTTGATAAAAAAGTAACTTATCTGGCAGCCGGTGCCACAACTGAGGCGCGCACGATCAGTTCCGGCTTCATGCGGATTTCCATGTCCGCGCCCGCGGACTGGTTCAGGCGCTGCAGAATGAGCTGGGYGGCCTGCACGCCCATTGCGTGGTGGGAGATGCGGATCGTTGTCAGCGGAGGATTGACCATGTCCACGAACGGCATGTCGTTGTGGCCGATCACGGAAACGTCTTCGGGACAGCGCTTGCCCGCCGCGCGCAAGCTGTCATAGCAGCCCAGTGCCAGCAAGTCGTTACCGGCCAGGATGGCAGTCGCCTTCGGATAGCGCGCCAGCGCCTCATCGCAGCCCGCCTTGCCCGCCTCGCGCGAGTAAGCGCTGCATTCGACCATCCACAAGTCTTCGCGCTTCACGCCTTGCGCTTCCATGGCTTGCACAAAGCCTTCGCGGCGCAGATGGCCGGTGGAGAGATTCTGCGGACCGACCAGGTGCACGATGCGGCGATGTCCCAGCTTGAACAGGTATTCGACAGCCATGCGCATGCCGGCCATTTCGTCGTTCACCACGCTGGACACGCGCCCCGCATCCTCGCCGCGATTCACCGTCACGGCCGAAATGCCCGCTTCAAGGCAATAGGAAATCACGGAATCGTCGCGCGTGGCCGTGGCCAGGATCAGCGCATCGCACTGGCGCGCCAGCAGCTGGTCGACCACGAAGCGCTGCTGCACCGGATCTTCGCCCGCATTGGTCACGAGCGCAACGTAGCCATGCTTGCGCAATTCGTCCTCGATGCCGAGCACGATGGGCGGGAACACCGGGTTGGTGATGTCGGGCAGGATCACGCCGACGATGTTGGAGCGCCGCGTGCGCAGCGCCGCTGCAATCTTGTTGGGACGGTAGCCATGCCTGGCCGCTTCCTTCAGCACGCGTGCGGCGACCGCCTCGCCCACCATGTGGCGCGTGTCGGGGTCCATCACGCGCCCTACCGTCGATGGATGGACGCCAAGGATCTGTGCCAGTCCCTTCAGCGTCATCTTCTTTTGTTGCATGCGGCTTCCTCTTTTGGCTGCAATATTGTCATTGTCGCACATGCGAACGTTCGCGTTAAACGCAACACATTTTGACACACCGTAGAAATACCGTGTTGACTTAGCCTGTCGAAATGCTAATCTAGCTTTACGCGAACGTTCGCATAAACAAGAACGCAGAGGAGACTTATGAGCATCAACCACCTCATCGACGGAGAAGCTTCGGTCACGCCCATCGCCATCGCCGCGATGGCCGATACCAGCAATGCCCGCCTGCGCCAGGTGATGGCCAGCTTCGTACAGCACATGCACGATTTCATTCGCGACGTGGACCTGACCGAACCGGAATTCGAAGAAGCGGTGCGCTTCCTGGTTGCCATTGGCCAGCACACCAACGACTGCCACAACGAAGTAATTCTCGCGGCGGACGTGCTGGGCATCTCCACCCTCGTGGCCCTGCGCAACAACCCGGAACAGGAAGGGCAGACCGCCGCCGCCCTGCTCGGCCCGTTCTGGCGCGCCAATTCACCGGAGTGCAAAAACGGCGACGATATCGCCCGCTGCGATGTGCCGGGTCCGACCATGCGCGTGTCCGGCCATGTGTGCGATGTCGATGGCAAGCCGGTTGCAGGGGCCACTGTCGATGTGTGGCAAGCCTCGCCGGTCGGCTTGTACGAGAACCAGGACGAGCACCAGCCGGCGATGAACCTGCGCGGCCGCTTCACCACGGATGCGGATGGCCGCTACCACTTCCGCACCGTGCGTCCCGCCGGCTACCCCGTACCGACGCATGGCCCGACCGGCGCGCTGCTGCGCGCCCAGAACCGCCACTGCATGCGTCCCGCCCATGTGCACTTCATGGTGTCGCATGAAGGCTTCAAGACCCTGATCACCCAGGTCTTTGCCGACGACGCCGAGCACCTGCACAGCGACGTGGTATTCGGCGTGACCAAGCGTCTGGTGGGCCAGTTCAAACCGCACCAGCCGGCACCGGGCACGGACGAACCTCACTACACCTTGCAGTACGACTTCGTGCTTGAGCGCGGCGTGTGCTGCTTCCCCGAACCACCGATCAAATAAGGAAGTCCCATGAACGAGAAAATCCATGGCCCGCTGGCTGGCCAGGTGGCCGTCGTCGCGGGCGGCGCAGGCGCCATCGGCTATGCCTCCGCCATTCGCCTTGCGCGGCAAGGTGCGCAGCTTGTGCTGCTGGGACGCGACGGACTCTCCGCACTGCAGGCGCGCGCCAGCGACCTGCCGGGCAACGGCCATTGCGCCATCGTCGCMGACACCGGTATCAGCACCACGCTGCGCGAAGCAGCGGCGCAGGTGCGCGAACGCTACGGCCACTGCGACATCCTCGTCAACTCGGCGGGCATGACGCGCGCCATTCCCCATCACGACCTGGAGGCGCTGAGCGACGAAGTCATCGACGAAATCTTCACCGCCAACTGGCGCGGTGTGTTCTCCACCATCCGCGCCTTTGCGCCGCTGCTGAAGGAAAGCGGGAAGGGGCTGGTGGTGAATATCTCTTCCATCGCCGGCACCACGGGCATCGGCAGCAACGTCGCCTACGTCGCCGCCAAGGCCGGGCTGGACGCGATGTGCACCTCGCTGGGCCGCGCGCTGGCGCCGCAGATCCGCATGATCAACGTGTCGCCCGGCGTGGTGGACAGTCCCTTCGTGCCGGGCCGCGACGCCGGCTTTAACGACAAGCAGGCCGCCACCACGCCGCTGCAGCGCATCGGCCTGCCGGACGATATCGCCGCCGCCGTGGAAGCCTGCGCCACCACCCTGCTCTTCACCACCGGCAGCGTGATCCAGGTCGACGGCGGCCGCCACCTGGGAGCCAAGCCATGAGCACCATCATCACTTGCGCCATCACCGGCAATATCGTCAAGCCGGGCATGCACCCGGACTTGCCCATCACGCCCGCGCAGATCGCTCAGGCCTGCCTGGATGCGGCCGATGCGGGTGCGGCGGCCGTGCACATCCACGTGCGCGCTCCCGAAACCGGACTGCCGTCGATGGAACTGGCGCATTACGCCGAAGTGATGGAACGCATCCGCTCGCGCAACAAGCAGCTGATCATCAACCTGACCACGGGACCGGGCGGGCGCTTCATCCCCAGCCCGGATAACCCGCAAATCGCCGCGCCCGGCAGCACCCTGATGGCGCCCGAGCGCCGCGTCGAACACATCTCCGCGCTGCGTCCGGACATCGCCACGCTCGACCTGAACACCATGAACTCCGGTCCGGACGTGGTCATCAACACCCCCGCCAATGTGGCGCGCATGGCCAAGGTGATTCGCGCCGCCGGCGTGAAGCCTGAGATTGAACTGTTCGACTCGGGCGACCTGAATATGGCGCATGACCTGATCAGGGAAGGCGTACTGGAAGGCCCCGGCCTGTTCAGCCTCGTGCTGGGCGTGAAGTACGGCTTCTCCGCCACGCCCGCAACGATGGCCTACGCCGCGAGCCAGCTGCCGCGTGGCGCGCAATGGACGGGCTTCGGCATCGGCCGCCAGGAATTCCCCATGGTGGCGCAAGCCTGGCTGCTGGGCGGCCATGTGCGCGTCGGCTTCGAGGACAACCTTTACATCAGCAAGGGCAAGCTGGCCAGGGACAACGCCGAGCTGGTGGCGCGCGCCCGCCTGATCGTCGAATCGCTGGGCGGCGACATTGCCTCGCCGCAGGAAGCGCGCGACATCCTCGGCCTCAAACAAATCTGATTTTTCACGAAGGAGCATCAATGAATACCGTACGCATCACCGAAAAAGCCCTGCATATCGATCTGCTGGAGCCATCGCTGCAAAAGACCGCCCGTCCCAAAGCATTGCCGGGACAATGCGTGATCGAAGTCCACAGCGCGGGCGTGAACCCAAGCGATGTGAAGGCGGCGCTGGGCGCCATGCCGCATGCGGTGTGGCCGCGCACACCGGGACGCGATTATGCCGGTGTGGTTATCGACGGACCGGACGAACTGGTGGGCCAGGAAGTCTGGGGCAGCGGCGGCGAACTGGGTATCCGGCGCGATGGCACGCACGCACGCTATCTGGTGCTGGACGCAGCCGCCGTGCGCATCAAGCCGAACAACATCTCCCTGCTGGAAGCGGGCGCCATCGGCGTGCCTTTCATCACGGCTTACGAAGGCTTGCGCCGCGCGGGCTTGCCGCAGGCGGGCGATGTGGTGCTGGTCATGGGCGGCAACGGCAAGGTGGGCCAGGCCACGGTACAACTGGCAACGCGCGCCGGCGCGCGCGTGTTCGCGGTGGAACGCGGCAACGAGGCTTACATCGGCCACGCCAATTCGAAGATCGACATGATCTCCGCCGAGCACACCGACATCGCGGCCCATGTGCGCGGGCAGACCCGCGGCCATGGCGCAGACATCGTCTACAACACCGTCGGCAGCCCCTATTTCGAGGCGGCCAATAACGCGCTGGCCGTGGGTGGCCGCCAGATCTTCATTTCGACTATCGACCGCGCCGTACCGTTCGACATTTTCGCCTTCTACCGGGGCCAGCATACCTATGTCGGCATCGACACCCTGGCACTGGACTCGCTGGCCTGCGCGCGCATCCTCGATCAGCTCAAACCGGGCTTTGAAGACGGCACGCTGAAGCCTTTCCCCGTGCCGAAGGAAACCACTTACACGCTGGCGGACGCAGTCAAAGGCTACCGCGCCGTACTGTCCGGCGCACGCGAGCGCGTGGTGCTGCAGCCAGGGCTGGCGGAATGAACGTCACGCGCTACGCGGAAGCCAGGGCCTACTTCCCGCCCAACCACGAGGGCATGCACTGCCTGCGCCTTCAGGGGCAGGAAGCCGGGCCGTCGGACGTGCTGTGGCTTGGGCTATCGCACCTGCTGCCCGGTGGCGGCACCTCCCTTGACGGCTCCGGCGTAGAGAAGTTTTACGTGGTGCTGGAGGGCGAGGTCACCATCATTACCGAAGAAGGAGAACACACACTGCGCAAATTCGATTCGGCGCGCCTGGCGCCGAACGAGAAACGGGCTCTGAAAAACAAGACCAATGCCCCGGCCTCGATCCTGCTCGCAATGCCGTACGCAGCGAAATAACTTAACTCTTGGAGGAGACATGATTAGCACGGACGCATCCATCGCATCTGCAGCACCGCCTCGCCGCAAGCCTTTCTACAAAATCCTGTACGTGCAGGTGCTGATCGCCATCACGATCGGCATCCTGCTCGGCCACTACGACGCCAAACTGGCCGTCGACATGAAAGGCTTCGGCGACGGCTTCATCAAGTTGATCAAGATGCTGATCGGCCCCATCGTATTCTGCACGGTGGTCAACGGCATCGCAGGCATGCAGGACATCCGCAAGGTCGGACGCATCGGCTGCAAGGCCCTGCTCTACTTTGAGCTGGTGTCCACCCTGGCCCTGTTCATCGGCATGGCAGTCGGCAACTGGGTCCGTCCCGGCGACGGCTTCAACGTCAACCCGGCCACGCTGGACGGCAAGGCTGTGGCGGAATACGTGGGCAAGGCAAAATCGATGACCACCAGCGACTTCCTGCTCAACATCATTCCCACCACCGTGGCGGACGCCTTCACCAAGGGCGATGTGCTGCAGGTGCTGCTGATTTCCCTGCTGTTCGGCTTCGCCCTGTCCGCGCTGGGCGAGCGCGCCAGGCCGATTACCAGCCTGATCGAAACGGCCTCGCATGCGGTCTTCGGCGCCATCAACTTCATCATGCGCTTTGCTCCCATTGGCGCGTTCGGCGCGATGGCGTTCACGGTCGGCAAATACGGCGTACTGTCGCTTGGCCCGCTGCTCAAACTGATCGGCACTTTCTATCTGACGTCATTCCTGTTCGTGTTCATTGTGCTGGGTGTGATTGCGCGGCTGTCGGGTTTCAGCATCGTCAAGTTCCTGGCCTATATCAAGGAAGAGATTTTCCTGGTGTTCGGCACCAGCTCGTCCGACACGGCCTTGCCGACGCTGATGGCCAAGCTGGAAAAGCTGGGCTGCTCGAAGCCGCTGGTCGGTCTGATCGTCCCCACTGGCTATACCTTCAACACGGACGGCACCAGCATCTATATGACGATGGCAGCGCTGTTCGTGGCGCAGGCGACCAACACCGATCTGTCGATCGCACAGCAACTGGCCATCTTCGCGGTGGCGATGCTGACATCGAAAGGCGCCAGCGGTGTGCAGGGCGCATCCTTCATTGCGCTGGTGGGGACGCTGGCCGTTGTTCCCGCGATTCCGGTGGCGGGCATGGGCCTGATTCTCGGCATCGACCGCTTCATGAGCGAAGCGCGCGCACTGGTCAACATGATCGGCAACGGCGTCGCCACGGTGGTCATGGCGCGCTGGGAAGGCGAACTGAATCGCGAAAAACTCGACGTCATTCGCTGAATCCCCTCTTTTGGGTAATCGMCTTTACGCCTGATTCGGAATACTCTCAAAATAAATATAAGGAGCATTTGAATGAAGAAGCAAGTAGTTACGGCCGCCCTGCTGGCCACCGGCGCTGGCTGCGCCATGGCCCAGACCTCGAACGTGCAGATTTACGGCCGTCTGAACATCGCGATAGAGAATATGCGCACATCGGCCAATTCGGCTGGCCAGAGCGTGTCCGTCACGCGTGAAGTCAACAACCGTTCCGTAATCGGTTTCCGCGGCTCGGAAGATCTGGGCGACGGCAACAAGGCCATCTTCCAGATTGAAGGCACCATCTCGCCGGACACCGGTGAAGGCGCAATCGCCGCGCGCGACACCTGCGTCGGCCTTGAAGGAAGATGGGGCACGCTGTTCGGCGGCCATTGGATTACCGCCTACAACGGCGCCACTTCCGGCCTCGATCCCTGGTATCCCACTACCGGCGGCTATATGAACCTGATGGCCAACGGTTCGGGCGCAGACGTCGATAACGTCAGCAATGTGTCGTCCTTCGACCGCCGCCAGTCCAACAGCGTGCATTACTGGTCGCCGACGTGGAATGGCGTACAACTGCGCCTGACGCACGGCCTGAGTGAGGAACGTCCGGCAAACGGCGCGCATCCTTCGCTGACATCGGCGGCGGTGATTTTCGATCAGGGTCCGTGGTATCTGACCGCGGCCACTGAGATCCATCATGCATATCAGGGTCCGGGCCTGAAGGATCAGGGCAGCAAGATCGGCGCCGCTTATCGATTCGGCGACACGCGCCTCGCCGCGGTGGCTGAGCACCTGAAATACGAAACGCCAACCGGTGACCTGAAACGCAATGCATTCTTCGTGGCGCTGACCCACCAATTGGGCGCACACCAGCTGCGTCTGACCGCAACCCGCGCCAATGACGGCTCGGGCAGCAGCACGACGCCCAAGATCGGCTTCCTGAAGAAAGGTCCGGATACCGGCGCGACGGAGTACACGATTGGCGACGATTATTCGCTGTCAAAGCGCACCAGCGTATTCCTGTACTACGTTCATCTGCATAACGAGAAGAACGCGGTGTATGACTATCCGATCAATCCCTTGACCGTCAGCCCGGGCGCCACCTTGCGCGGCGCTTCACTGGGTCTGCGCCACTACTTCTGATTCATCCGGCGGCACGGGACTGTCGATACAGTTCCGTGCTCACGCGGATCAGGCGCGCGGCCCGCAGCCCGCGCCACAAGTAGTACAGCGCGACGACGTGGAACAAGATGCCCACGAAGTCCACCATCACGAGGAACACCAGCGAATCCAGCGCCAGCAGCACGATGCCCGCCGTGAAGGCGGTCAGGGACAGGCGCCGTCCCAGCCAGCCGAATACCGCGAACAATGCGCAGACGGCGATGCTGCCGCCAAACAGCAGTCCCGTTTCCGGACCGGCCGAGCGGCGCGCAAGGCCGGAGAGCAATTCGCTTGCCCCCAGTCCCAGCGCAAAGCCCCAGCTACTGCCAAGGAAAGCCAGCACGATGTTGAGCAAGGAAAGTCCGGCAATCCAGTAGAACCAGTTAGCGCCTTTCAGCGCCCTCTGATACAGGTATTCGGCCAGGTCCGCCATGCCATCTTCCGCCTCATCGGAGGTTGACGCCACCGGCGCATCGGATGGTGTGCCGCCTGGCACATCGGCCGGCGCATCGACCAGCGCAGGCTGCGACTCCGCGCCATACTCCGCGTCCAGCGCTTCCAGTTCACGGCTCGGCAGCGCCTTCATGTCAGCCGACGCTGGCGCCCAGCGCGTTTGCGGATCGGCCTCGAAAGCGTCGATGGCGTTGGCAAGCGCCAGGCCGCTCATGGCACCGATGCGGCGCGACGCCTGCGTTTGCGCTTCGCGGATCATCAGAATATGGCGGTAAGCACTCAGTCCTTCGCTTGGTGCCTTGCCCGTCTTTTCGCGCAAGCGTTCCAGCATGCGCTGGTGCTTGTCCAGCAGCGCCAGCAAGCCCAGGCCGGGATATGACGCCTTCACATCGTGGTCGCCGCGAATCATGTAATTGGCCGCCTGCACCGGATGGTTGCAGGTGACCACGCGGATCACGCCGCCGACCAGCGAATTGATGCTGAAGTAAATGCCATCGCGCACCGGGGTTTTGCCGGCTGCAGCCTTCATCTGCAACTGCTGCACTTCGATCAGGATGGTGCCCGCCGCATCCGAAAAAATGGCGGCCACGCCCACCATGGCGTTGGACTTGGCGAGCGTCGTGAAATCCCCCAGCGAATGGAAGCCGCGCGTTTCGAGCTGAGATGCATAATCGTCAATCCCGCTCCAGTCCACTTCCAACGGCGCATGGTCGCGCTGCACGCGCACATAAGCCACGCGGCGCGAGAGCGGCCTCAGAATGCCTTGCTTGATCCTCTGCGTGGCGTACCAGGCCGAACCCGCCGCCGTACCGCCCACCAGCGCCGCCAGCCAGAGCGCGCTGGACGCGTCCATGCCCGACATCCCATTCAGCCAGGCCAGCCCGAGGCTCACGCCCAGGCACAGCACGCTATTGAGCGCGGTATTGCGAACGATGGATTTTCTGAGCTGCAGCGCCATGGATTCTCCTCAACTAGTTGAAGAAAATTATAGCGGGGCAATTCCTAAAAAAATGCGCAGATTGTCACGCAGCAACAGGTCGCCCAGCGCCGGTCAGCTTGCCGGCGTGTTTGACGGCGTACATGGCCTGGTCGGCGATTTCGATCAGGCGGTCCATTTCGGTGCCATCTTCGGGGCAGATGGCAAGGCCGATGCTGGCGCCCAGACGCAAGGGGCGGCCTTCGAATTCGAACGGGTCACGGATACGTTCGGCCATGCTGAAGCACTTCTGCTCGACGCTGCAGCGGTCGCGCACGCCGGACAGAATGACGCCGAATTCGTCGCCGCCAAGACGCGCCGCCAGATCCGCTTCGCGCAGCTCGGCGCCGATGCGCGAGGCCACTTCGCAGATGGCCGCATCGCCCGCGCGGTGGCCGAAGGAATCGTTGATGGTTTTCAGCCCGTCCATATCGATATTGAGAATGCCGATGCAGCCCTGGCTGCGCGCGGCCTGTGCCAGTTGCTGGCGCAGGCGGTCGAAGAACAGCGCGCGGTTGGCCAACGTGGTGAGTGCGTCATGCGTGGCGCGGTAGTACAGGTCATTGGCTTCAAACTTCACCGCGTGGTACATGGCCGCGCCGATCAGTTCCGACATCAGCCCAAGCAGCTCCACGTCCTCCGCCGTGAAGGCAGCGACCTTGGACGACATCACTTTCAGCACGCCCACGGTCTGTTCGTCGTGGCGCAGCGGCACCACCAGCATCGAGCGCAGACCGACCTTGCGGCAGGCCGCACGGTCCACGCGGTCATCCAGTTCGGAATCGTCGCATTGCAGGATTTGTTCTTGCGCCACGCACAAGCCGGACAAGCTGCCCTGGCGCTGCAGGCGCAGGCCTAGCTGCGACCCCGCGAAGCCAGATGCGGCGCGATAGACCATTTCGCCGCCCTCGGCCAGTTCGACCACGGCGCCGCCGGCGCCAATCAGGCTGCCGGCACGCTGGCACACCAGCTGCATCACGCTACCGAGATCCACGCCCAGGCGGGCGATTTCCGTCTGCGTCTTGATCACTTCCAGCAACAGAGCCGGATTGAGATTCGAATTATTCATTACTGAAGCTGCCTAATTAATACTCACACATTCTCACCCTGTAGTTTGAACGATAACTGACTAACAGGCAACGTCGCTGTTTGCTCAACAGCACATGTCGCATTGGGACAAGACCGCCCTCCCCGTCGCCGACAGAATGGATCGACCCAACTGACCTGGAGGCCAACCGTGGCAAATTCTCGAGATGCAAGGCGCCGTTTCATTGCGGCGATGGGCACGCTGGCCGCAGCCGGCTGCCTGCCATCGGCCCGCGCCGCGACGCCGCAGCGCAACAGTCTGACCCGGCCACTTGGCCAGCTGGGCGCGCAGTACGACGTGCTGGTAATCGGGTCTGGCTACGGCGGCGCGGTCATGGCGGCGCGGCTGGCGAGCGGCCGCCGTCTGGCAGTGCTGGAACGCGGCAAGGAATGGATGCCGCCGGATTTCCCGTCCAATCTCACGTCCACGCTCGGCCAGTTCCGCAGCACTGCCCAGCCGCTTGGGCTGTTCGATTACCGCGCCGGTGCCACGCTGGACGTGCTGACCGGCAGCGGCATCGGCGGCACCTCCCTGATCAATGCCAATGTAGTGATCGCGCCCGACCGCGACGTGTTCTCGCGCTGGCCGCTCGCCATCCAGCGCGCCTACGCCAGCGGCGCCATGGACGTGTACGAGGAGCGCGTGCGCAATATGCTGGCCGCCGACACGGTCACCGAGGCGGATGCACTGCGCAAGAACTGGCTGCACGCGACGACCACCAGGCAGCGCCAGCGCCAGGGCGCCGCTGTCGCGCCGCGTGCGCTGTCGCTGGCGGTGAATCTGCGCCGCTATCCGAACCTGCCGAACGCGCAGGGCGTGGTGCAGGCGGCGTGCACGCATTGCGGCGATTGCGTGTCCGGCTGCCGCGTGGGCGCGAAAAACACGCTGGACGTGAACTATCTGCCGCTGGCGCGCACCAACGGCGCCGAGATCTACGCCCGCATCGAAGTCGAATGGCTGCAGCGCCTGAGCGATGGACGCTGGCAGGTGCACTATCTGGCGCGTCCGGCCGATGGTGCGGCRGTGCGCGGCACCGTCATCAGCCGCCACGTGGTGCTGGCGGCCGGTGCACTGGGCAGCACGCAGATTTTGCTGCGCTCGCAGGCGCAGGGTTTGCCATTGTCCCCTGCCCTCGGCACACACTTCTCGGCCAACGGCGATCTGCTGGGCTTCGGCTACAACACCGCGGTGCAGTCCAACCTCATGGGCACCGGCCTTGGTTCCAGACTGGATGGCATGGCGCGCACCGGGCCTACCATCACCATCGCGGCCGATTACCGCAGCGATCCCGTGATCGAGCGCCGCTTCCTGATCGAAGAAGCGGCCATCCCAAGTCCGCTGGTCGATGCGGTGCGGCTCGCCATGCCGCTCGCCGCCGGCCTGATGCCGGAATTCGCCGCCACCCAGCGCATTGCGCGCGACGCGCTTGGCTTGCGCACTGACGGCGCGCTGAATCACAGCATGGTCTATTTGGGCATCGGCCATGACAGCGCGTCCGGCCGCGTGCAGCTCGACAGCACGGGCCAGGCGAAGGTGGTGTGGCCGGCGCTGATGCAGGAGCCTTTCGTGGCGCGACTGCGCGCGGAGATGGCAAAACATGCGCAGGCCTTCAGCGGCAAGTATGTGGACAGTCCGCGCAGCAGTCCCCTGTTCGGTGGCGCCATGACGACGGTGCATCCTTTGGGCGGTTGTCCCATGGGCGAACGCGGCGAGGACGCGGTGGTCAGTCCCGATGGACAGGTCTACAACCCGGCCGCCGGTTCGCTGGCCGTGCACGATGGCTTGTGGGTATGCGATGGATCGATCGCGCCAACTTCGATCGGCGCCAATCCGCTGCTGACCATTTCCGCTCTGGCCGAACGTACGGCCGAACTGTTCCCCCTGTGAGGAGGCATCATGCGCAAATTTCTTCTCGCCCTTCTGCTTTGCCTGATGCTGCCTTGCCTGGCCTGGGCGCGCGGCATCTCTTTCAGCGAAGAGATGCATGGCTATGCATGGTATGGCGGCGAATATCGCCTGGCCCATGTCTATCTGAATGTGCGGATTGGCGATATCGATGCGTGGCGCAGTAATCCGAATCATTCGGCCACCGTGAGCGGCACGCTGGTGATGGATGGCGTGCCGAACCAGCCGGTGACGGGCACGCTGAACATTCTGTCGCCCGCGCCGGGCGATGACGGGCGGCTGCTGGCTTATCGTCTGAACAGCGCTGCGGTTCAGGTCTTGGGCGTGAAGCATGTGCACGACGATCCGGGCATGGACCTGATCGACGATATGACCACCTTGCATGCGGTATTCGCGCCAGCGGGCCAGGCGCTGCCTTCGGTGCAGGACGTGCTGTATCAGGCGGTGTGGACGTCCGAGCTGCACTTCGAGTGGTGGAAGCCGGACGTGGTGTGGGACTTCACCACATCCATGAGCACCATCAATACGGCATGGTACGATGAGCTGACCGTGCGGATTCTTTTCGTCGAAACCATTTTCAGCACTCTTGCCAAAGTCTTCTTTCCATGGGTCTGAACCAATCCTGGCCTGAGGCGCCGAGCGTCTCGTCCCTGTATGCCGATGCGCTGGGCGCTTTCCTGGCGGAGCGCGGGCTGCCGGCCGCGCCGCCGCCAGCGCTGGCCGGCCATGCCCGCCGCGTGGTCGGCGCCAGCTTTGCGCATACACTGTATGGCGGTGTGCGCGAGCTGGGCGAATCGGCGCTGGGGCTGCAGTTTGGCACACGCGTTGGGGGCGCCGGCTTCGGCATGCTGGGCGTGGCGGCAGCCACCGCGCCAACCTTAGCTGAATCGATCCGCCACCTCACCCAGCTGGAATCCCTGACCAGCACTTTGGGCCACGCGTCCGTGCGGCGGGCGGGAAAGCTGGTGCACCTTAGCTGGCGGCCTGCGCAGGCCGTGCCGCCGATGGTCGTGGAAGGCATCCTGGCGGGCTGGGTGTCTTATGGACGCTATCTGCTTGGCGAGAAGGTCGACGTTGCGCAGGTCAGCTTTGCTCATCCGCGGCTGGCTGCGGTGCAGGCTTACGACAACGTGCTCGAATGCCCGCATCGCTTCGGCGCGCCGCATTATGGCGTGTCCTTTGGCCTCGACTTGCTGGATGCGAAACCGCGCTTTGCGGCGCCGGCATTGAACGTGGCCTTGAATGGCTGGCTGGGGCACTGCGCCGCCACCGTCGCCACACGGAAGTCGCTGGCGCGCACGATCATGGGCCTGCTGGGAACGCGCGTGCCGCTGGCGATGGCGGATGAGATGTCGGTGGCAGCTTTGCTTGGTCTGGGCTACAGGACCTTGCAGCGCCAGCTCCGCGATGAAGGGACCAGCTTCCGGCAGGTGCTCAATGCGACGCGGGCGCAACACGCGGTTCTCAGTCTGCTGGATGGACATGCCAGTTTGTCTGATCTGGCGGCGGAGGTGGGCTTCAACGAGCAGTCTTCGCTGTGCCGCGCCTTCCACCGCTGGACGGGCGACGCACCGCTCGACTTCAAACAGCGTATGGCGCCGATTTACCACCGCTTGCGCGTCCAATGAGCGCAGCGTTTGTCGCTGCAAATCGCTGCCGCTACGTTCCTGGGCCGGAGGGCCATTACGAAAGCTGGTTCCAGCGCGCCAACCATCCCGGCCGCCCGCTCGCACTGTGGCTGCGCTATACCTTGTTTCAGCCGCCAGGACGGCCGGACGATGCTGTCGGCGAAGTGTGGGCGATCTATTTCGACGGCGAGCGCCAGCGCATCCACGCCGCCAGGCAGCGCGTACCGCTGGCAGAGTGCACGCTCGGCAGCGAAACCCTCACCATCGGCTCCAGCACGCTGTCGCGCACCGCCATCACCGGCAACGCAGCGCCCTCCAGCGACGCAATCGGCGCAGGCCCCAGCCGCTTCGCCCCTCGCGACGGCGCCCGCCGCCGCACGAGCGGCGGTACGGACGATGGCACGAGCGGAGGCGCGAACGGCGGGGCGCGGGAAGGCATGAGTGGTGGGGTGAGCGGCGGCGTGGGCGGGGCGCTGGGGTGGGCGCTGGAGGTCGGCGGTGGCGCGGCGCCGCTGTTGTTGCTGCCGCGCGGGCTGTATGAGACGCGGTTGCCGGCGGCGAAGGCGCTGGTGACGGTGCCGGATGCGCTGTTCACCGGCACCATCGACCTGGATGGCCGCCGCGTCGACGTGCAGAACTGGCGCGGCAGTCTGAATCACAACTGGGGCCGCCGCCATACCGACCATTACGCCTGGGGCCAGGTGGCAGGCTTCGACAACGCACCGGACGTTTTCCTGGAGTGCGCCACGGCCCGGCTACGGTTCGGCGGCATTTGGACGCCCGCGATGACGCTGGTCGTGCTGCGAATTGGCAGCGAGGAATTGCGCCTGAATAGCGCACTGCGCGCGCTTCGCACCAAGGCCACGCTGAACGGCTTCGACTGGCGCATTGAAGCAGAGCAGGACGGCCTGCGCCTGAGCATTCGCATCCATGCGCCGCAAGAGTCCTTTGCAGGCCTGCGCTACGACAATCCAGGCAGGCCGCAAAAAATCTGCCTGAATTCGAAGCTGGCCGCGTGCGAGTTGACATTGCGGCGCCGCGACCAGGCGACGCAGCACTATCGCAGCGCGCACGGCGCCGCTTTCGAAATCCTCACCGACGGCGAAACCTGCGGCGTGCCGATCCTGTTATGACAGCTCAATCCACACCGGCGCGTGATCGCTCGGCTTCTCGCGTCCGCGCACATCGCGATCGACCTGCGCGCCGCGCAAGCGCTTGGCCGCAACGGGATTCAGCAGCAAATGGTCGATGCGAATCCCCGCATCGCGCCCAAACGCATTGCGGAAATAATCCCAGAACGTAAAGATCCGTTCATCCGGATGCAGATGACGCACCGAATCCAGCCAGCCCTGGTCCATCAGCTTCTGAAACGCCGCCCGCGACTCCGGGCGGAACAGCGCATCGTCCAGCCAGCGCTCCGGCTTATAGACATCGATATCGTGCGGCATCACGTTATAGTCGCCCGCCATCACGACAGGATCAGACTTATCAATCAACTCCGCGCCGCGCAGAATCAGGCGGTCGAACCATTTCAGCTTGTAGTCGAACTTGGGACCGGGCGCCGGATTACCGTTGGGCAGATACAGGCAGGCGATCATCACGCCATCGACCATGCCCTCGATATAGCGGCTCTGTTCATCCTCGGGATCGCCGGCCAGGCCGCGCCCCATCTCAATGGGCGCCTTGCCGCGCGCGAGGATGGCCACACCGTTCCAGCTCTTCTGGCCGTGCCAGATCGCGCCGTAGCCCGCGTCCTTGAACGCGTCCTCGGGGAATTTCTCGTGCGGCGTTTTCAGTTCCTGCAAGCAGACGGCATCCGGCTTGGTTTCGTTCAGCCATTGCAGCAGGGCGGGAAGCCGGGCATTGAGCCCGTTGATATTAAAGGTCGCGATTCTCATCCGGACATCATACTCCGGCGCGGCGCATGATGATGGCTTCCATGCGCGTTCCGTGCGCGGCTGCGAAATAATCCGGCACGCTGCCGATCTCCGCAAAGCCTTCCGCATGATAGATGCGCCGCGCCGCATCCCACTGCGGATGCACGATCAGGATTGCGCTGCGCAAGCGGTTGTGGCGTGCAAACATCGCCGCTACCGCATCG
>NZ_JBFRDW010000026.1:0-19334 GCF_052113985.1 Pseudoduganella sp. RAF53_2
CAGCAGGGGCATCATCACATTGGCCAGCACGGAGCGGTCGTTCAGCAGGCGCTGTTCCTGAAAGATGAGGCCGAGGTTGCGGCGCAGGAAGGGCACACCGGCGGCCTTGAGCTTGCCGATGTCCTGGCCGTTGACGATCACCTGGCCCGACGTCGGGCGCTCCATGGCGGCGATCATTTTCAGCAGGGTGGACTTGCCGGCGCCGGAAGGGCCGGCCAGATAGACCAGCTCGCCTTTGGCAATGGTGAGGGTGATGTCGCGCAGGGCGACAGCATCGGAAGTGTATTGCTTGGAGACGTGCTGGAATTCGATCATGGAGGCCTTACGCGAGCAGTGCTTCAACAAACTCAGCCGCATTGAAGGGCTGCAGGTCTTCAATCTTTTCGCCGATGCCGATGAAGTACACCGGCACCGGGCGCACACGGGCGATGGCGGCAATGATGCCGCCCTTGGCAGTACCGTCCAGCTTGGTGATGATGATGCCGGACAGTTGCAGGGCATCGTCGAACGCCTTCACCTGGGCCAGGGCGTTCTGGCCGGTGTTGCCGTCGATGACCAGCAAGGTTTCGTGCGGCGCGCCTTCCAGGCCCTTGCCGATCACACGCTTGATCTTCTTCAGCTCTTCCATCAGGTGCAGCTGGGTCGGCAGGCGGCCGGCGGTGTCGATCATGACCACATTGGTGCCGCGCGCCTTGCCGGACTGCACCGCGTCGAAGGACACGGCAGCGGGGTCGCCCGACTCTTGCGAAATCACGGTGACGTTATTGCGCTGGCCCCAGACCATCAGCTGCTCGCGGGCGGCGGCGCGGAAGGTGTCGCCGGCCGCCAGCAGCACCGATTGGCCGTGTGCCTGCATATGCTTGGCCAGYTTGCCGATGGTGGTGGTCTTGCCKRCGCCGTTGACGCCGGAAATCATCATCACCAGCGGCTGGTGGCGGCCCAGTTCGAACGGCTTTTCCAGCGGTTCCAGCAACTCGATCAGCAGCTGCTTCAGCGCCAGCTTCACGGCGGCGGCGTCTAGCAGCTTGTCTTCCTTGACCTTGCGCTTTAGGGCGTCGAGCAGGTATTGGGTGGCTTCGATGCCGGCGTCGGACATCAGCAGGGCCGCTTCCAGCTCGTCGTACAGCTCGTCGTCAATCTTGGCGCCGATGAACAGCACGGACAGATTGGCCGAAGTCTTCGACAGGCCGGCCTTCAGGCGGTTCATCCAGGATTGCTTTTCCGGGCGTGCGGCGGTCTCTACCTCAAAAGCAAGAGGACCGACGGCGTCGCTGGCCACTTCGGCGGTCGCCTGTGGCACCGGCTCAGGCGCACTGGGCGCAACGGCGGGCGCAGGCGTTTCAGGAACGACTGGTTTTTTCTTGAAAAAACTGAACATGGATTGTGCGGTAGAGGGCCCTTCGAGCCGCGTATTCTACCAGAGTGGCCCTGTGGGAATCAGTCTGCGGCCGCGCCATCCGCGGCGGCTTGGACCGGGGCGCGCTGGCGCTGGCGCCAGTCGGCGATGGCATTGCTGATTTCATTCAGCTCGCGCACGCGCACGAAGTCCGGCGCGCGGCGGCGCAGGGCGGTGTTGGCGCCGCCAGCCCAGATGTCTACGCCTTCCGGCAGACGGGCGTGCAGCTCGCGCAGGCTGTCGAGCACGTGGCGCGGATTGACGGTGGCAGAGAAGGACAAGGCGACGATATCGGCTTGCATGGAACGGGCTGCTTCAACGATGTCCGGCAGCGGCGTTTGCACACCCAGCGACGTGCAGTGCGCGCCTTCGGCCGCCGCCAGGGCTTCGGCCATCAGTAGCCCCAGACCGTGGCGCTCCTGCGGCAGGGTGGCCAGCAGAATGCGTGGACGGGGCGCGCCGGCGCCATGATTGACTTGCGGAACGGACGCCACGGCGCCGCGCAGCACGATCTGGACCGACTCGCTGAACAGATGTTCTTCAAACACGGCGAACTGGCCGCTGGCCCAGGCTTCGCCGATATAGGTAATCAGAGGCGCCACCAGATCGATGACAAAGCTCTTCAGGCCCATCACGAGCATGGCTTGTGCCAGACGGCGGCGGAAGGCTTCCATCTGGTGGCTCTTGCACAGATCCACATAGCCTTGCAGATCAGGATGGCTGACAACGGCCGGCGCCTTGCTGGCGCGCGAAGCCTTCAGGGCCAGCGCCTGCAGTTCCGCCGTACTGAACTGGATTACCTTGCCCGGACGGTAGCCCAGGTCAATCAGCCGTTTGATCAGGCGCAGCTTGCTGACTTGCTCGGGTGTGTAGACGCGCTCGCCGAATGTATCGCGCTGCGGCTGGGGGAAGTCGTAACGCCGCTCCCACACGCGCAAGGTTTCCTTGGCCACGCCGGTGTCACGTTCGACATCACTGATAGTCGAAGTGATTGTTAAAGATGTGGCACTTGTATTCATTCGGCGAAAAGCGCTCTCAGGTGGTTTGGCGTTGAGCATTCTAACCGCGTTTTTTAGCGGGAAGTTGCATCAAATTTTCACGGGTTTTCCCTATGAAGACCCACAATACGCCCTTGTCCACGACACCGGCTTCACATTTGAAAGATTTGAACAGTTTCGTTTTTTGTCACGAGCTTTGTCGTGGACAAAAAAGTGACAATTCGTTGCTTTTCTGTATGAATAGAATTGTGGACATCCCGTAGTGTTCTGCAGAAAATTTGCTGATCAGCTAAAATTTCCGCCTGCGCAAAGGCTTGACATCCTTTTCGCCCTGACACTTGCTGGAAAACCAATCCCTCAGTATAGTGCCGCCTCCCCACAGCCATGAGCTGTGGATACGAGCAGGTAGTGAATAATCCCTGAATAGCAATAGAAGGATAGCAATGAAAAAGACTCTGATCTCCCTCGCAGTTCTGGCAGCAGCCACCACTGGCGTAGCCCACGCACAGTCCGCAGTACAAATCTACGGTATCGTCGATGCCGGTGTTGTTTATGAGCAAGGCGGCAAAAACGGTAACGTGACCAAGGTGACCAGCGGTGCAGCAAGCGCTTCCCGTATCGGTTTCAAGGGCACTGAAGACCTGGGCGGTGGCCTGAACGCCATCTTCGTTCTGGAAGGCGGTTTCCGCACCGATACCGGCGAACAAGACGTTGCTGGTTCGATCTTCCAGCGCCAGGCTTTCGTAGGCCTGTCCTCCAAGGACGCCGGCACCATCACCCTGGGCCGTCAATACACCCCATGGTACAACGCCCTGGCACAAGTTGGTGACCCATTCCAGGCAGGCCTGGCTGGTTCCGCCAAGAACCTGTTCCCAGCCTCGGGCAACAACCAGCGCTTCAGCAACTCCGTGCTGTACCACACCCCTGAGTTCATGGGCCTGAGCGGCGACGTGGCTTACGGCTTCGGCGAGCAGAACAAGGCATCCGCTGGCCGTCAGATCAGCGCATCCATCAACTACTCCAACGGTCCTCTGAATGCCCGTCTGGCGTACATGAACCACAACAACGACACCGCTGTTGGCGCAACCGTGACCGATCGCGACATCGGCCACAACACCCTGCTGGCTGTGAACTATGACTTCCAGATTGCCAAGGCTTACTTCATGTTCGGTCAGAACAAGGGCCTGAACAGCACCCCGCTGCCTAACGCTACCGCCTACACCACCGCTGCTGTCGATCCTTCGACCGACAACCGCAACTACCTGGTTGGCGCATCGGTACCAGTCGGCACCGCTGGCACCGTGCTGGCTTCCTACTCCAAAGTTGACGATCGCGGCAGCTTCAGCCACGACGCTGACCAGTGGGCAATCGGCTACACCCACGCTCTGTCGAAGCGCACCAGCACCTACCTGGCTTTCGCTAAGATCAAGAACAAGAACGGCGCTTCCTACACCGTTGGCAACAACACCGAAGCTGGTTCTGGCGACAAAGCCTTCAACATCGGCATGAAGCACTCCTTCTAATCGGATTTTCATCTGATGCCAAAGCGGCCGCCTTCGGGCGGCCGTTTTTTTATCCGGGGTACAATTCCGGACATGAAAACAGCCTATCTGACCGCAGGCTTCGTCCTGCTAGCCTCCGCCGCGCTGACGGCGGCCATTGCTGCGCCAAAGGGTAAGCCGACGGAGGGCTTCCCGCGCTACGGCATGGCCGTGTACTCGGACCTGTGCGTGCATCCGGAAAGCGGGGAGTATGGCGGCCAGCGCATCACGCTGCAGCGCTTTGCGGAAGTGGATACGGTGATTTATGAGTACACGGCCGGCGCGCTGAGCTGGCCGGTGGTCGCGAGCGATGTGAACGTCGACCCGCGCGGCAAGATGATGTATTTCACGGTGCAGCTGGAAGATGAGGATGTGCGCACCATCAGCGGCAAGTTCTCGCCGGATGGCGAGAAGCTGACGCTGGATGGCGGCTATTGCGATGACCAGTCCATGCCCATGGTGCTGGCCAGGGTGAAGGATTTCGGCGCCAAGATGAAGGCTTGCAAAGCCTGCCCGGCGTCGAAGGCGGAATCGCCGCATCCCGAATACAAGCACGAGCCGGCACCGCCGTCGCAGGGCTAAAACCCGAACCAGATTCTGGTGGCAGCCACTGCGTGGCGGCCACCTTGGCACGCGGCTCGTCATCGGTGGCTGCCACGCAGTGGCTGCCACCAGGTGTCGCTTGGGTTTACTTGCCCGCTGCGATA
The DNA here is from genome assembly GCF_052113985.1 of Pseudoduganella sp. RAF53_2. Taxonomy (NCBI): domain Bacteria; kingdom Pseudomonadati; phylum Pseudomonadota; class Betaproteobacteria; order Burkholderiales; family Oxalobacteraceae; genus Pseudoduganella; species Pseudoduganella sp. RAF53_2. The sequence goes on from NZ_JBFRDW010000026.1 coordinate 4,643, forward strand.
GCGTTCTTGCGAAGAGTTTCCAGTGTCGCGCCCGGCGTAATCAGGTTACCGTCGTAGCGCAGTTCGATCAGCGCCGGCAGGCTCTGTTCGCGCGAGAAGGCCAGCGCGCGCTGCAGGGCAGGGGCGAAGTCCTCGGTTTTCTCCACGATTTCACCATGGCCGCCGTAAGCGCGGGCCAGTGCAGCAAAGTCCGGATTGTGCAGCGTGGTGCCGGACACGCGGCCCGGATACTCGCGTTCCTGGTGCATGCGGATGGTGCCGAACATCTGGTTATTGAACACCACGATCACCACACCAGCCTTGTATTGCACTGCAGTCGCCAGCTCCTGGCCATTCATCAGGAATTCGCCGTCGCCTGCGAAGGTAATCACCGTGCGCGAAGGATCGATGATCTTGGCGGCCACTCCGGACGGCACGCTATAGCCCATGGCGCCGCTGGTTGGCGCCAGCTGGGTGCGCATTGCGCCGTATGGCCAGTAGCGGTGCGCCCAGGTCGCGTAGTTGCCTGCGCCGTTGGTGATGATGGTGTCGGCTGGCGCGTGAGTGCGCATGTCCTGCACCACCTGCCACAGGTTCAGCGGCGCGCTGTTGTCCTTGAAGATGGACGGCTGCACCTGCCATGCCGCGTATTCTTCGCGCGCCTGCGCCACGCTGTTGCGCCAGGCGCCGGCATCGACGGGTTCCATGGCCGCCAGCATCGCTGCGGCTTGCGGCATGCCGGAGGCGATCATCAGTTCACCCTGATACACGCTGCCCAGTTCCTCCGGATCGGCGTGGATGTGGACCAGGCGCTGCGACGGTACTGGCGAGGCAATGATCGAATAGCCGCTGGTGGTCATTTCGCCGAGACGCGGGCCGATGGCGATCAGCACATCCGCTTCTTTCACACGTGCGGCCAGCTTCGGATTGATGCCGATGCCGACGTCGCCCACATAGTTCGGATGCGTGTTGTCCAGCAGGTCCTGGAAGCGGAAGGCGCAAGCGGTCGGCAGCGAATTTGCTTCGGCGAAGCGCTTGATGTCGGCGCAGGCCTGGTCGTTCCAGCCGCCGCCGCCCAGCAGCAGCAAGGGGCGCTTGGCTTCGGACAGCATGCTGCGCAGCTGCGCGATCTGCGCGGCCGAGGGCGATGCTTGCGTCGGCACATAGCGGCGCGTGTCGGCCACGGTGGCCTTGGAGGTCAGCATATCTTCCGGCAGTGCCAGCACGACCGGACCCGGACGGCCGCTGGTCGCGACCTGGAAAGCGCGGGCGATGTATTCAGGCATACGGTCGGCGCGGTCGATCTGAGTCACCCATTTCGCCATCTGGCCGAACATGCGGCGGTAATCCACTTCCTGGAAGGCTTCGCGGTCCATGAAATCGCTGCCGACCTGGCCGATGAAGAGGATCATCGGGGTCGAATCCTGGAAGGCAGTGTGCACGCCAATCGACGCGTTGGTGGCGCCCGGGCCGCGGGTCACGAAGCAGATGCCCGGCTTGCCCGTCATCTTGCCGTAAGCGTCGGCCATGAAGGCTGCGCCGCCTTCCTGGCGGTTGATGATGAAGCGGATGCCGGAATCGTGCAGGGCGTCCAGCACGTCCAGGTAGCTTTCGCCGGGGACGCCGAAGGCGGTGTCCACGCCGTGGACTTTCAGCGCATCGACCAGAAGCTGGCCGCCGGAACGAGAAGATTGCGTCATGTTCTTGCCTCTTTTATAGGTGATGGTGCATTCTATTCCCGCGGCGCATAAGCGGCTTTCCTATCTGCGACACCAATTTTGGTAAAATACCGCCCGAAGCAAGCCAGACAGCCGCTGGCTGGCGTAGCAATACGTCAGCGGGAGGAAGGTCCGGACTCCATAGAGCAGGGTGACGGTTAACGGCCGTCCGCCGTGAGGCGAGGAATAGGGCCACAGAGACGAGCGTATTAAGTTACGGTGAAACGCGGTAACCTCCACCTGGTGCAATTTCAAATAGGCACGCGATGATGCTGCTCGCGGAGCGTGCGGGTAGAAAGCTTGAGCGGCGGAGCAATCCGTCGCCTAGAGGAATGGCTGTCATAGCGCGAAAGCGCCGTAACAAAATCCGGCCTATCGGCTTGCTTCACTGAATACTACCGATGACAAAATACATACTGGCCCTGGATCAGGGCACGACCAGTTCCCGCGCCATTTTGTTTGATCACCAGGGCCACATCGCTGGATGCGCGGCCCAGGAATATCCCCAGCACTTCCCCCAGCCCGGCTGGGTCGAGCACGATCCCAACGATATCTGGAATAGCCAGCTCACCGTGGCGCGCAAGGTCCTCGCCGACAACCACGTCGAAGCGAAAGACGTGCGCGCCATCGGCATCGCCAATCAGCGCGAAACCACGCTGGTGTGGGACCGCAAGACCGGCGAGCCAATCGCCAACGCCATCGTGTGGCAGGATCGCCGCACCGCCGACTACTGCGAGCAGCTGCGCGCGGACGGCAAAGCGAAGCAGATCTGCGAAGCGACTGGCCTGGAGCTGGACGCTTACTTCTCCGCCACCAAACTGAAATGGATTCTCGATCACGTGCCGGGCGCCCGCGAGCGCGCGCGCAAAGGCGCGCTGTGTTTCGGCACCGTCGATTCATGGCTGGCGTGGAAATTATGCGGCGTGCATATTACGGACGTGAGCAATGCCTCGCGCACCATGCTGTTCAACATTCACCTCATGCGCTGGGATTCAGACCTGCTGGCGCTGTTCGACATTCCTGAAGAAATTCTGCCGCAGGTGGTGTCGTCCAGCGAGGAAGTCGGCGACACGCACGCGGCCTTGTTCGGCGGCGAGATTCCAGTGGCTGGTATCGCTGGCGATCAGCAGGCCGCGACCTTCGGTCAGGCTTGCCATCAGCCGGGCATGGTCAAGAATACCTATGGCACCGGATGCTTCATGCTGATGCACTCCGGCCGCCATCCGCGCGTATCGCACAATCGCTTGCTGTCCACGGTTGGCTGGCGCGTGGACGGCGAAACCGATTATATGCTGGAGGGCTCGGTCTTCATGGGCGGCGCCACCGTGCAGTGGCTGCGCGATGGCCTGGGCATCATTCAGCAATCGGGCGACGTGGAAGCGCTGGCGGGAAGCGTGCCGGATAGCGGCGGCGTGTTCCTCGTGCCGGCTTTCGTCGGCCTCGGTGCGCCGCACTGGGACCCGTATGCCCGCGGCACCATCGTCGGCCTGACACGCGGCAGCACCAAGGCGCACATCGCACGCGCTGCGGTGGAAGCGATTGCGTATCAATCGGCTGAGCTGCTGGCGGCCATGCAGAAGGACGCGGCCATTCCGGTGGCTGAAGTGCGTGCAGATGGCGGCGCAGCGCGCAACGATATGTTGATGCAGTTCCAGTCCGATCTGCTGGGCGTGCCGGTCGTGCGACCGCAAGTGACGGAGACGACGGCGCTTGGCGCGGCCTATCTGGCTGGGCTGGCGGTGGGCTTCTGGGAATCGCAGGAAGAAATCGCCGCGCAGTGGCGTTGCGAACGGCGCTTCACGCCAACCATGAGCGCGGACCAGCGCGAGGCATTGCTGGGGCGTTGGGCGCGCGCCACCGAGCGCGCCAAGTCCTGGGAAGCGCCGCTATGATGGCGCGGCCTTGGGAGTGGAACTGGACGCCATCGAGGCGGTGTTCGATGCGCTGACCGAGGTCGCTTTCTTCATCAAGGATTGCGATGGCCGCTACGTGGCCGTCAACCACACGCTGGCGCCGCGGCTGGTGCCTGACCCACAAGACGCCGCTGCGCAATGAAGCGAAACGGCCCTACATTGTCCTGAGCGTAGGCGTCACCTACGAATAAGCGTAGGGGCGGATCATTGATCCGCCGTGCGTGACGCAGGGGCGGTGAAGCGGCACCTTATAATAGGAGCCGCCGCCGCGCCCGATGTTGCGTAAGTTGTCTATACAAATCACGTCCGTGCGGCTAAGATTGACCCTCGTTAGCTGTATTGGAATCGCCTGCCCAGAGATTTTTCGTACTTCCCTTCATCGCGCGCAAGGCGCACCAGGCCGTCGATTCCCGAGAAACTCCACCGTTTTCCCCGAACTGATCCGGCGGCGCTCCGGCGTTGTCGCCGCGCGACGGGATCGTTGTCGGACGGCAACTGAATGGTTTTGTTTCAATTTATTTTTTGGTCACTTTCTCCCGCCGGCGAACTCAAGAGAGATGAGGTAGCACTTTCACTATCTTGCCTAAGTATTTAATTTCTCTATAAATTTTGCTTAATGCATTCTTCAAGGATCGGCGCTAAGTCCTTAATTTCATTGATAAATTCCGTGTTCGCGCAGCCGGAAATCGCTTGACCGGCTTGTTTCCTTACTCTAAAGTGGGCGACAGTGTGAAAAAGTGTAGTTTTGTGGGATTTTTTGGCGGAACTTGAGCCGCAATAGTTGAACGAAATCAGAGGCCAGAGAAGGTAAATCGTGTTCCAGGGCGCTTCCGCAATCACTCTCGATGCGAAAGGCCGGATGTCTATTCCGGCCAAGCATCGTGACGCACTGTTAATTCAGTGCGAAGGACGCCTCACGCTTACCAAACACCCGGACGGCTGCCTTCTGATGTACCCACGCCATTTGTGGGAAGCGAAACGCGACCAGATCGCGCAGTGGCCGATGTCGGCCCGCGGCTGGCAACGTATCCTGCTGGGCAACGCGGTCGACGTCGAGATGGACTCGGCCGGCCGTATCCTGGTTGCCCCTGAATTACGCGACGCCGTTGGCCTTGGCCGCGACGTCGTCCTGTCCGGCATGCTGACCCACTTCGAGATCTGGGACCCTGTGAAGCGCGCCGAGAACGAGGCTGCCACCATCGAGGTGGGCATGCCTGATTCCCTTTCCGATTTCTCCTTCTGAGGCCCGCGCGCAATGACCACAACAGCGGTGCCAGAATTCCAGCATCGTACGGTGCTGTTAGATGAAGCGGTTGATGCGCTCGACCTGGCCGGCGCACGCGCCGACGGCATCTATATAGACGGCACTTTCGGCCGCGGCGGCCATTCGCGCCTGATCCTGTCCCGTCTGGGGCAGGGCGGCCGCCTGATCGCATTCGACAAAGATCCGCAAGCCATTGCCACCGCCGAGCAACTCGGCGATTCCCGCTTCACCATCGTGCACGACAGCTTCGCCACCATGGCGCAAGCGCTGGCCGAACGCGGCGTCGACGCCGTGGACGGCATTCTGCTCGACCTCGGCATCTCTTCGCCGCAGGTGGACGATCCGGAACGCGGCTTCAGCTTCCGTAACGACGGCCCCCTCGACATGCGCATGGATACCACGCGTGGTGTGTCGGCGGCCGAGTGGCTCGCCACAGAATCCGAACAGACACTGGAAAAGGTGATAAAAGAATATGGGGAAGAACGGTTTGCTTTTCAGATTGCAAAGGCGATTGTTGCTCGCCGGGCAGTCGAACCAATTTCAAGCACACGGCAGCTTGCCGGTATCGTGGCAGGCGCGGTCAAGACTCGCGAAAAGGGCAAGGACCCGGCCACCCGCACTTTTCAGGCTATCCGGATTTACATCAATAAAGAGCTTGAGGACCTCGAATCGGTCCTGAACCAGGCCTTCAACGCCCTCAAGCCTGGCGGCATTCTGGCCATCATCAGCTTCCACTCGCTGGAAGACCGCATGGTGAAGCAGTTCTTCGCGTCCAAAGCCAAGGTGGAGCAGCCGGACCGGCGCCTGCCGATCAAGGCCGTCGACCTGCCGCAGCCTGAATTGAAACTGCTGGCCCGCATCAAGCCATCCGACCGTGAAGTGGACGAGAACCCGCGCGCCCGCTCCGCCGTGATGCGTGTGGCCATGCGCCTTCCTGCCACGGGAGGCGCGCAATGAGTAATAAGATCAACATCGTGCTGACGGCGCTGCTGCTGGGCTGCGCCCTGTCGCTGGTTAACGCCCAGTTCCAGGCGCGCCATCTGTTCATCGACCTGGAACGCGCGCAAACGCAGGCGAGGCAGCTGGATATCGAATGGTCCCAGCTGCAGCTCGACCAGTCCAAACTGGGCAAGCACGCCCGCATCGAAGAGATTGCGCGCCGTGACCTGAACATGACGCCGCTGACGCCGAACCGTACTCAATATCTGACGGAGGGCGGACAATGATGCGCTCATCCGGCGGAGCGGGCGGCGCGCGCGTGGCGCGCTCGAAAGGCGTCTCCTTCAACAGCAGCCCTGTACTGGCCGTGCGCCTGCCGATGTGGCGTTCGCGCCTGGTAATGATCGTGCTGTTCATCGCTTTCGCGGCACTGGCCGTACGCGCCGTGTGGCTGCAGGGTGTATCGACCCAGTTCCTGCAGAAGCAGGGCGAGATCCGCTACGCGCGTACGCTGGAGTTGCCAGCGACGCGGGGCAAGATCCTGGACCGCAACGGCCAGGTGCTGGCGTCGTCCATTCCAGTGAAAGCCATCTGGGCGATCCCGGACGATGTGCTGCAGGCGCCGCCGGAAAAGCTGCGCGCCCTGGCCGGCCTGCTGGAAATGCCGGAATCGGAACTGCGCAAGAAGCTGGACTCGGACCGCAACTTCGTCTACCTGAAACGCCAGGTGGAGCAGGACGTGGCCGACAAGATCGCCAAGCTGGATATCGAAGGCATCGACACCCGCAAGGAATACAAGCGCTTCTACCCGCAGGGTGAAGTGACGACCCACGTGGTCGGCTTTACCAACGTGGAAGACGTGGGCCAGGAATCGATGGAACTGGCGCAGCAAAAGAACCTGGTCGGTATTCCCGGCACGCGCCGCGTGATCAAGGACCGGCTGGGCCACATTGTTGAAGACATCGGCGCCAAGCACGAACCGCACGACGGCAAGGACCTGACTTTGTCCATCGACAGCAAGATCCAGTACATCGCCTACACCCAGCTGAAGGGCGCGGTGGAGAAGTTCCACGCCAAGGCCGGTGGCGCCGTGGTGCTGGACGTGCACACGGGTGAGGTGCTGGCGCTGGCCAACTATCCGAGCTACGATCCGAACGATCGCCGCGCTCTGACCGGCGCCCAGCTGCGCAACCGTGTGATGACCGACTCCTTCGAGCCTGGCTCGACGCTGAAGCCGATCACCGTTTCGCTGGCGCTGGACACGGGCCGCGTCAAGCCGAGCACCTATATCGACACCGGTCCCGGCAAGTTCACCATCCTGGACCGCACGATCAGCGATACCAAGGCGCACGGCGTGATCAATGTGCAGCAGATTATTGAGATGTCGTCCAATATCGGCACCTCCAAGATCGCACTGAGCATGCCTTCGCAAGAGATGTGGGAGATGTTCACCAAGGTCGGCTTCGGCCAGCAGCCGAAATGGGGCTTCCCAGGCGCGGTCGCTGGCCGCGTTCGTCCTTATAAATCCTGGCGTCCTGTCGAGCAGGCCACCATGAGCTACGGTAACGGTATCTCCGTGTCGCTGATCCAGCTGGCGCGTTCCTACATGATGTTCGCGCGCGATGGCGATACGATTCCGCTGTCCTTCGAGCGCGTGAACGAGGCTCCGCGCGGGCAGCAAATCATCAAGCCGGAAACGGCGCGCGAGATGCGCGCAATGCTGGAGACTGTGGTTTCCGGCAAGGACGGCACCGCCAAGCAGGCCCAGATTCCGGGCTACCGCGCAGGCGGCAAGACCGGCACCGCGTACAAGGTCGAAAACGGCCACTACGCCATGCCGCGCAAATATATCGGCTCCTTCGTCGGCATCGTGCCGATGTCCGCGCCGCGCTTCATTATCGCAGTCATGATCGACGAACCAACCCAGGGCGGCCACTTTGGCGGCCAGGTTGCCGCGCCGACTTTCTCCGCGGTGGCGGTCAACGCCCTGCGCGCCATGAACGTGCCTCCTGATTCCTCCGTCACCGAAATCGTGATCCCGACGGACACCGGACCGGAGGCCATGTAATGACTACGATGACCATCAAAGAAATTAACGACTGGATCAAGGCGGCCGCCCCGGATGCGCAGCTGGCGTCCGACTCGCGCCGCATCAAGGCCGGCGATGTGTTCTTCGCCTATCCCGGCGATGCCAACGACGGCCGCAAATACATCGGCGCCGCTATCGAAGCGGGCGCCGCTGCCGTGGTGTACGACGGTGCAGGCTATGAATGGGATGCCGCGCATGACGTGCCGCAGCTGGCGGTGGATGGTCTGAAGCGTCTGGCCGGTCCGATTGCGCACGCCCACTACGGCATGCCGGACAGCGGCATGTTTACCGTCGGCGTGACGGGTACCAATGGCAAGACTTCCTGCGCCGTATGGACTGCACAGGCGCTGGCCAAGCTGGGCGAAACGGCTGCCGTTGTCGGCACGCTGGGCGTTGGCATGTTCCGCGCGCGCGTCGAGGCGGAATTCGATGAAACCGGCTACACCACGCCGGATGCAGTGCTGCTGGCCCGCAAGCTGGATGAGATGCGCCGCGATGGCGCCGCTGTGCTGGCGATTGAGGCCTCGTCGATCGGCCTCGATCAGGGCCGTACCGACGGCATGCACTTCGACGTGGCGATCTTCACCAATCTTACGCGCGACCACCTCGATTACCACGGCAACATGGAAGCCTATGAGGCAGCCAAGATCAAGCTGTTCGAGTGGCCGGGCCTGAAAACCGCCGTGATCAATCTGGACGATCCTGCCGGTCCGCGCATCATCAAGCATATCCAGGGCCGCAAAGGACCGAAGCCTCACGTCATCGCTTACACCCTGCGCGATGTGGCCTCGCAGCCGAACATCCCGGGCATCCAGATGATGCGGGCCAGCGCGCTGCGCAGCCGTGGCCAGGGCACCGAATTCAATCTGGATTCGTCCTTTGGCCATGCCCATGTGCGCACCCAGCTGGTGGGGCCGTTCAATGTATCGAACGCGCTGGCTGTGATGGCTGCCTTGCTCAGCAAAGGCGCTGCTTTCCGCGCTGCTGTCGACGCCATCGAATCGCTGACGCCGGCGCCGGGCCGCATGCAGCAGCTGGGCGGCCAGGATGCGCCGCTGATCGTGATCGATTACGCCCACACGCCGGACGCGTTGGAGAAAACCCTGGAAGCGCTGCGTTCCGTCGCCAATGACCGCAACGGCCACCTGTGGTGCGTGTTCGGCTGCGGCGGCGACCGCGATCCCGGCAAGCGTCCGCAAATGGGCAGGATTTCGCAGATGGCCGAGCACGTGCTGGTGACCAGCGACAATCCGCGCAGCGAGGAGCCGGCGGAGATCATTCGCCAGATCGTGGCGGGCATGGACCCGGAGAATCCGAATTCGGAATTCCTGACGGTGGAAGACCGCGCTGCGGCCATCCTGTCGGCTGTGCGTCACGCTGGCAAGTCGGATGTGATTCTGCTGGCAGGGAAGGGCCATGAACCTTACCAGGAAATCAAGGGACGCAAGATGCCGTTCTCGGATGCCGAGCACGCGCAACTGGCGCTGTCGGCGCGGCTAACCATGATGAGGCAGAACTGATGCGCTGGACGCTCGATCAGATCCTCTCGTCCCTGCCYGGTGCGCATTTCGTGCCGAGTGCCGCCGCGCCTTCCGCCGAGGCCGACGCCGCGGCTCGCGCGCTCGTTATCACGAACATCTCCACCGATAGCCGCGCTGTCGGTCCCGGCGAAATCTTCGTGGCGTTGCGCGGCGAGGTCCATGATGCGCATCACTTCCTGCAGCAGGTCGCCGAGCGTGGCGCATCCGCCGTGGTGGTGGACACCTTGCCCGCAGGCTTCCCGCTGCCGGCTATCGTGGTGCCGAATACGCTGACGGCCCTGGGTCGCATCGCCAATGCCTGGCGCGAGCGCTTCAAGCTGCCGCTGATTGCTGTCACCGGCAGCAATGGCAAGACGACTGTGAAAGAAATGATTTCCTCGATTCTCGCTGCGGCACATGGCGAAGAGGGCAGGCTGGCCACGCGCGGCAACCTGAATAATGAGATTGGCGTGCCGTTGACGCTGTTCCGTCTCGATGGCCAGCATCATTCCGGCGTGGTGGAGCTGGGCATGAATCATCCGGGCGAGATTGCACGCCTGAGCGCTATCGCTGCGCCAACCATCGGCATGGTGAACAACGCCCAGCGCGAGCACCAGGAATTCATGCACACCGTGGAAGCGGTGGCGCGCGAGAATGGCAGCGTGCTGTCTTCGCTGCCCGCCGGTGGCGTGGCCGTGTTCCCGCACAGCGACGAATACACGCCGATCTGGCGCGACCTCGCTGCCGGTGTGCGTGTGCTGACCTTCGGCCTGTCGCCGGAGGCTTCGGTGTCCGCCACCGCGACGCCGGCGGCGTATGGCAGCGATCTGTCCGTGACCATTGTGGAGCGTAGCTCGGCCGCGACGTTCGCGGTGCGCCTGCAAGCCTTTGGCGACCACAATGTCCTGAATGCGCTGGCCGCGATCGCATGCGCACACGCGGCGGGTGTTACGCCCGACCAGATCAAGTCCGGCCTGGAGGCCTTCGCTCCGGTGACTGGCCGCCTGCAGAAAAAGCAGGCCGCCAATGGCGCCACGCTCATCGACGACACCTACAACGCCAACCCGGACTCCGTACGCGCCGCCATCAATGTGCTCGCCGCCGCGCCTGCGCCACGCGTACTGGTACTGGGCGACATGGGCGAAGTGGGCACGCAAGGAAAGGAGTTCCACGAGGAGGTCGCCGCCTACGCCGCAAGCAAGGGCATCGACCACGTACTGGCAACCGGCGCGCTGGCCGCGCATATGGCGCCTCACGCGCGCCACTTTAAAGAATTCGAAGAGTTGCTGAAGGCCGTCGAGGCCGTGGCAACTCCGGATGCAACCGTATTGATCAAGGGCTCCCGCTTCATGAAAATGGAACGGGTCGTGCAGCATTTGATTGGATCGCAACACGTAACAAAGGAAACACACTAATCATGCTGCTTTGGCTTGCACAACTCCTGCAGGACGACATTGGGGCTTTCCGCCTCTTTAACTACATCACCTTCCGCGCGGTGATGTCGACGATTACCGCGCTGGTGATCGGCCTCGTCGCGGGTCCCGCTGTTATTCGTAAACTGACCGTGATGAAATACGGCCAGGCCGTGCGTACCGACGGTCCGCAAACTCATCTGAAAAAACATGGCACCCCGACCATGGGCGGTGTGCTGCTGCTGATTGCCGTTGCCGTGTCCACCGTGCTGTGGGTCGACTGGTCCAACCGCCTGATCTGGCCAGTGATGGTCGTGACCATGGGCTTTGGCGCCGTGGGCTGGGTAGATGACTACCGCAAGGTTGTTCGCCAGGACCCTGAAGGCATGCGCTCGGCCGAAAAATACTTCTGGCAGTCGCTGGTCGGCATCGCCGCCGCGCTGTACCTGGCGTTCTCCGTGTCCGCACCGACGCCGGTGAAGGTGTTTGAATTGTTCTTCCAGTGGGTGCAGTCCGGCTTCTCGATGGACCTGCCGCCAAAGGCCGACCTGATCGTCCCGTTCTTCAAGACCATCAGCTATCCGCTGGGCGTATGGGGCTTCATTGCGCTGACTTATTGCGTGATCGTGGGCACTTCGAATGCCGTGAACTTCACCGATGGTCTGGATGGCCTGGCCATCATGCCGACCGTGATGGTGGGTTCCGCGCTTGGCCTGTTCGCTTACCTGACCGGTTCCGCCACCTATTCGAAATACCTGTTCATCCCGCACATTCCGGGCGCGGGCGAGCTGATTATTTTCTGCGGAGCGATGGCAGGCGCTGGCCTGGCCTTCCTCTGGTATAACACGCACCCCGCACAAGTCTTCATGGGCGACGTCGGCGCACTGGCGCTGGGCGGCGCGCTGGGCACGATCGCCGTGATCGTGCGCCAGGAGATCGTACTGTTCATCATGGGTGGCATCTTCGTTGCTGAAACGCTGTCCGTGATTATTCAAGTGGGCTGGTTCAAGTACACCAAGAAGCGCTATGGCGTTGGCCGCCGCGTCTTCCTGATGGCGCCGCTGCACCACCACTTTGAACAGAAAGGCTGGAAAGAAACTCAGGTCGTCGTGCGCTTCTGGATCATCACGATGATGCTGGTACTGGTCGGACTCTCAACCCTGAAGCTGCGCTAATGATCTACAACGGCAAAATCGCTCTGGTACTCGGGCTCGGAGAATCGGGCCTGGCGATGGCACAGTGGCTGGCCCGCTGTGGCGCGCTGTTGCGCGTTGCCGACACGCGTCCCGTGCCGGACCGTCTGCCAGCRCTGCGCGAACAGCTGCCGGGCACGCAGTTCATCTCCGGTCCGTTCAATGCGGGCCTGCTGGATGGCGTGGACTTCGTTTGCGCCAGCCCTGGTCTGGCGCCGAACCGCGAGCTGGCCGAGATCATTCCGGCTGCCGCCGAAAAGAATATTCCTGTCTGGGGCGAGATTGAAATCTTCGCCCAGGCGCTGAAATGGCTGAAGGACGACCGCGCCTACGAGCCGAAAGTCATCGCCATCACCGGTACCAATGGCAAGACCACTGTCACCAGCCTGACTGGCCAGCTGTGCGAGCGCGCCGGCCTGTCCGTCAAGGTGGCCGGCAATATCAGCCCCGCCGCGCTGGATGTGCTGCGCGAGGTGATGGACAACGAAACCCTGCCGCAAGCCTGGGTGCTCGAACTCTCCAGCTTCCAGCTGCACACGACATACAGTCTGCAGGCCAATGCCGCCACGGTGCTGAACGTGACCCAGGACCACCTGGACTGGCACGGCAGTATGCAGGCCTATGCCGACGACAAGAAGCGCATCTTTGGCGAAGACACGGTGCGCGTACTGAATCGCGACGACGGCTGGACCATGGCCATGGCCAATCCAACCGGGGAAAACGTCACCTTCGGCACCGACGAACCAACCACGCCGCACAGCTTCGGCCTGGTGAACGAGCGTGGCGTGTACTGGCTGGCCACCGCCGAGCCGACGGAAGAAGTCGAGCAGAAGAAGCGCAAGAAAAACGATCCGCCTCCACCGCCGGTCGAGTGCTACACCAAGAAACTGATGCCGGCCGACGCGCTCCAGATTCGCGGCACGCACAACGCCTCCAACGCGCTGGCTGCGCTGGCCCTGTGCCGCGCCATCGGCCTGCCGTTCGCGCCGCTGCTGCATGGCCTGCGTGAATACAAGGGCCAGCCGCATCGCGTGGAACTGGTCGCCAATATCAATGGCGTCGACTTCTACGACGACAGCAAGGGCACCAATGTCGGCGCAACTGTCGCCGCGCTGAATGGCCTGGGTACTGCCTTCGCCGGCAGCGAACAGAAGCTGGTGCTGATCGCCGGTGGCGATGGCAAGGGCCAGGAGTTCGATCCGCTGGCGCAACCTGTGTCGCGCTATGTGCGCGCCGTGATGCTGATTGGCCGCGATGCGCCGGCCATTCGTGCTGCGCTGGCCGATACCGGCGTGAAGCTGGAAGACCTTGCCACGCTGGAGGAAGCAACCAGGCGTGCGTCCTCGCTCGCTCATGCAGGCGATGCCGTGCTGCTGTCGCCGGCCTGCGCCAGCCTGGATATGTTCAAAAATTACGCGCATCGCGCCCAGGTGTTCATCGACACCGTGCGTGACATCGCGCTGGATGCCGGACAGGAGATCTGATGGCATTCCAGCTTCCATTCCGCTTTGGTGGCTCAGAGGCTCCGGCTCCGCTGGATAGCCGCGCGCGCCATTCGAAGATGATGGAGTACGACCTGCCGCTGATCTGGTGCGTGGCGCTGCTGATGCTGTTCGGCATGGTGATGGTGTACTCGGCTTCGATCTCGCTGCCGGATTCGCCCAAGTTCGCCGCCTACAAGAACTACTACTTCCTGCAGCGCCAGGCGATCTTCATTGCCGTGTCGATGGTGGCGGCGGCGGTGACTTTCCGCGTACGTGTCCAAGACTGGCAGAAAGCCGCGCCGTATCTGTTCATTGGCACGCTGGTGCTGTTGACGCTGGTGCTGATCCCGCACCTCGGCGTGGTCGTCAACGGCGGCCGCCGCTGGCTGTCGCTGAAGGTATTCAATTTCCAGCCATCCGAGCTGATGAAACTGTTTATCGTGCTGTACGCGGCCGACTACACGGTGCGCAAGCAGGAATACATGCACCGCCTGTCCAAGGGCTTCGCGCCAATGGCGATCGCGGTGGCCTTCGTTGGCCTGCTGCTGCTGCTGGAGCCGGACCTGGGCGCATTCGGCGTCATCGTCTGCATCGCCATGGGCATCCTGTTCCTGGGCGGCGTGAACGCGGTCTGGTTTGGCGGCATCGCCGGCATGCTGGTGACAATTTTCGTGGCCATCATCGCACTGTCCAAATTCCGCCGCGACCGTTTCTTCGCTTACCTGAATCCTTGGGAAGAAGAGAATGCGCTGAACAAGGCATACCAGCTGACGCACTCCCTGATCGCTTTCGGGCGCGGCGAGATCACCGGTGTGGGCCTGGGCGGCAGCCTGGAAAAGCTGCACTACCTGCCCGAAGCGCACACCGACTTCCTGCTGGCGGTGATCGGCGAGGAACTGGGCCTGGTTGGTGTCGTGGTCACCATCGCCATGTTCTACTGGATCGTCAAACGCGCTTTCGAGATCGGCCGCCAGGCCATCGCCATCGACCAGACCTTTGCGGGACTGGCGGCGAAGGGCATCGGTATCTGGATCGGCGTGCAGACCTTCATCAATATGGGCGTGAACCTGGGCCTGCTGCCGACCAAGGGGTTGACGCTGCCGCTGATGTCATACGGCGGCACCGGGGTAATGATTAACTGTGTCGGACTCGCCATATTGCTGCGCATCGACTATGAGAAC
>NZ_JBFRDW010000027.1:0-19181 GCF_052113985.1 Pseudoduganella sp. RAF53_2
GTTCTTCACCAACATCCTGCTGCTGCTGGCTGGTAACGTGATGGAACCATCCTCGATCATCCTGGTGATGGCGCCGATCCTGCACCCGGCCGCGATTCGCTTGGGCATCGACGCCGTCCACTTCGGTATCATGATCGACGCCAACATGGAAGTCGGTCTGTGCCACCCGCCGGTCGGCCTGAACCTGTACGTGGCGAGCGGCATCTCGAAGATGAGCATCTCCGAGCTGACCGTGGCCGTGATGCCTTGGCTGCTCACCATGCTCGTGTTCCTGGTAATCGTGACCTACTGGCCAGGACTATCGCTCTGGCTGCCGAAGGCAATGGGCCTGATGTAAGGCTCGGTCTGCGCCTGCAAGGCGGATCAATGATCCGCCCTACGCCGCCCCACAAGGCGGCGTTTCATTTTGCGGATTGATTGGATAATATTTCGGGGCGTAGGGCGGGTCATTGACCCGCCGCAAGCGACAACTGCCGCATCCGCGCTAGGCTGAATACTCACCAGCCCGGAACGGAATCCTATGCCGAACTACCGCCGCCTGCTGCATCCTGGTGGTCGCTACTTCTTCACCGTGGTCAGCGAAGGTCGCCGTCGTATTCTCACGGACGCCGCGTTCCGCCACAACCTTCGCTTCGCCATCCAGCGCGTGCGGGCTCGCTACCCATTCGACATCATTGCATTCGTTTTGCTGCCGGATCATCTCCACACAATTTGGACTCTGCCGGAAGGTGACAGCAACTTTCCGCTGAGGTGGCGCTTAATCAAGGGGCTTGTCACACATCAGGGAGGACAAAACTCCCCTTGGCAACATCGCTATATGGAGCATTGGCTGCGCTCGGAAGAAGACTTCCGCCAGCACTTCGATTACCTTCATTGGAATCCGATGAAACACGGGCTGGTGGCGCGCGTAGTGGACTGGCCCTGGTCGACCTTCCATCGCTACATCGCTGAAGGCATCTATACAGCCGACTGGTGCGGTGACGCAGTCAGCGGCGGATCGATGATCCGCCCTACAACCCCGCATCTCGAATAGGTCACCGTGGCGTGCGGCCGCCTCCCCGTCGACGCTCAATAAAAAAGGGCAAGCCGAAGCTTGCCCACATCGCTGCTGAGAAAGACTGGTGGATTACTTCGACGTTTCCTTGTTGATGGCGTCGATCAGATCTTTGCCGATACGGCTTTCCATTTGCTTTTGCACCGGCAGCATTGCTTTACGCCATTCGGCCTGTTCGGCGGCGCTCAGGTTGTAGATGGTGGTCTTGCCGGACTTCTTGATTGCGTCCAGCGCCATATCGTTGTCGCGTTGGGCAATGGCCTTCTCGTACGTGGTGGCATCGCGCATTGCCGCTTCCAGCTGGGTGCGGATATCGGCCGGCAGGCCATCCCAGAACTTCTTGTTCACGATCACCGCATAGCCCAGGTAGCCGTGGTTGGAGGTGGTCAGATGCTTCTGCACTTCATGCATCTTCTGGGTGTACATATTCGATGGCGGGTTCTCGGTGCCGTCCACCACCCCGGTCTGCAGCGCCTGGTACACCTCGGAGAACGCCAGCACCTGCGGGTTCGCGCCCAGGGCACGCATCTGCGCGTCCAGCACTTTGGACGACTGGATACGCATCTTCAGGCCTTTGAAGTCCGCCACGTTGTGCAGTGGCTTGTTGGCCGACATGATCTTGAAGCCGTTGTCCCAGTAAGCCAAGCCGGTAATGCCCTTGCCTTCCAGTTTCTTCAGCAGACCCTTGCCGATCGGACCTTCGGTCACGTTGTACAGCGCGGTCTTGCTCGGGAAGATGTACGGCAGGTCGAAGACTTCGAATTCTTTCACACCCAGCGGACCGAATTTGGCCAGCGAAGGCGCCAGCATCTGCACGGCGCCCAGCTGCAGGGCTTCCATTTCTTCCTTATCCTTGTACAGCTGGCTGTTTGGATACACTTCAACCTTCACGCGGCCGTTGGTATTCTTTTCCGCCAGCTGCTTGAAGCGCTCGGCGGCCTGGCCCTTCGGCGTGTCGGTGGCGACCACGTGGCTGAACTTGATGACGATCGGCGCCTGGGCGAATGCGTTGGAAGTAATGCAGGCGGCCGCGCTCAAGGCGACCAGGATGGTCTTGAATTTCATAGTGTCTCCCCGTAAAAGTGGATGGATTATTATTCTTACCCATCCCATTCTGCAAAAAGCAATAAGGCTATACAACTGTGGAAAACCACAATACAGCCAGCCCTGAAATTGTTTACCCTCGGATAATGCCTGATTCCACGCCTACATTCAGCCGTCCCCAGCTGCCGAACCCGGTGCGCTGGCTGCTGCCTATCGTCATTGTGCTGCTGTTCATGGCCATCCTGATCTGGCTGCCCTGGCAGGCGCGTCAGATGGAAAGCAGCGAACGCGAAGAGCAGCTGATTGCCGACACCCTCTGGGTCGAGCAATCGATCCGCTTCCAGCTGGGGCGCCATGAGGAAAGCCTGCATGGCATGGCCAATGAAATCACGGCCGGACATCTCACTACTGAGCAACTGCACCAGCGCATGGAGCGCCTGCTGAAGAACGGCCTGGAGCTGAAGCGCGTGATGTTCGTCGGAGCGGACGGCCATATTAGCGCCTCCAGCGAACCGGCGGCGCCACTCAATCCGGGACTGAGCCCAGCTTCGCAGACGGCGCTGGACCGTGCCCGCCGTTCGCGCAATCCAGTCTACAGCCAGCCGGAGCAGCAAGCCGAACATCCGGCCGGTTCGCCCGGCGTGCAAATGATGGACTTCCACTATCCGGTCTATCGCGGCGACGTCTGGCTGGGCAACCTGGTCGCCAGCTACCAGCTGTCCACCATCCTGGACGAGATGGTGCCGTGGTGGTTCGCCCAGGACAATCAGATCACCCTGCTCGACCGCGACGACAAGATCCTGGCCCGCCGCAGCGCGGCCGGTCCCGGTCACGGCGTCTACACCCACAAGCGCGGCCTCGACCTGCCGGGCGTTTCGCTCACATTGATGACGGACAGCGTGAAGTCCGAGCCGCAGCTACTGCCTAATCTGCTGGTCGGCTCCGTGATCGCCCTGTCGCTGGCCCTGCTCTGGAGCCTGCTGGCTCTGTGGGGGCACATCTCGCGCCGCCTCGCCGCCGAGGGCGCGCTGCGCCAGCAGATGTCCTTCCGCACGGCGATGGAAAACTCCCTGGTCACGGGCCTGCGCGCACGCGACCTGGAAGGCCGCGTCACCTATGTGAATCCCGCTTTTTGCCAGATGGTGGGGTACACGGAAGACGAACTGGTGGGCCGCTCGCCACCGATGCCCTATTGGGCGCCGGAAGTGATGGCCGAATACCAGCACCGTCTTGCGGGCGTGCTGGCCGGCTCCATCGTGCCCCAGTTCGAAACCATCTTTCAGCGCAAGGACGGCACCCGCATTCCCGTGCTGATTTTCGAAGCGCCGCTGGTGGACAAGGAAGGCCGCCACACCGGCTATATGGGCTCCATCCTCGACATCACGGACCGCAAGCGCATTGAGGAACTGAACCGGGAGCATCAGGAAAAGCTGCAGGCCAGCTCGCGCCTGGCGACCATGGGCGAGATCGCGTCCATGCTGGCGCATGAGCTGAACCAGCCGCTGGCTGCGATTTCCAGCTATACCACCGGTGCCTTGAACGTGATGGCGCGCGCCGAATCCGGCGGCACGGCGGTCGACTGCGCGATATTGCGCCCGGCACTGGAGCAGGCTGGCGCCCAGGCCCAGCGCGCCGGACAGATCATCCGCAGCGTGCACGAATTCGTGAAGAAGCGCGAGGCGGAGCGCCAGGACATCGGCCTGCAGACCATGTTGGACAGCATCAGCGCCCTGATCGAGCTGCAGGCGCACCAGCTCTACGTGCAGATGCAGGTCGCCATTCCCGCCGACTTGCCAACCGTGCGCGCCGATCGCATGCTGATCGAACAGGTGCTGCTGAACCTGACCCGCAATGCGATCGAGTCCATGGCGAATATTCCCGCCGAGCGCCGCGTGCTGCGCATCGACGCTTCCTATGACGCCGCGACCCGTCTGGTGGCGGTGGCGGTCAGCGACCGTGGCCACGGCATTCCGCAGGAAGTGGCCGAGCGCCTGTTCTCGCCCTTCTTCTCGACCAAGGCCGAGGGCATGGGCATGGGCCTGAACATCTGCCGCACGGCCATCGAATTCCACGGCGGCACGCTGACTCACCGCGATAACCCGCAAGGCGGTACCATATTCACTTTCACGCTGCCGGCATCCGGCGCAAAGTAGACGGAGATTTTCATGTTGCACATAGTCGATGACGAAGCGGTAGTGCGCGATGCGCTGTCATGGCTGGCTTCCTCGCGCGGGATTCCGGCCGTGGCTTACGACGGCGGCACCAGCTTCCTCGCCCATGTCGCGAACGGCGACTTCGACGAGGCGGGCGACTGCGTGTTGCTGGACGTCCGCATGCCCGACATTAATGGCATCGCCGTATTCGACCAGTTGGCCGCGCGCGGCCTGGCGCAGCGCCTGTCCGTGATCTTCCTGACCGGCCACGGCGACGTGCCCATGGCCGTCGACTCGCTCAAGCGCGGCGCCTTCGACTTTTTCGAAAAGCCGTTCAACGACAACCAGCTGATGGACCGCGTGCAGGAAGGCCTGGCACGCTCGCGCGAAGCCAGCAGCAAGGCCGCCGTTCACGCCCGCCTCGCCACGCTGTCGCAGCGCGAACGCGAAGTGCTGGACCTGATCCTGGCCGGCAAAATGAACAAGGTCGTGGCGGACGAGCTGGGCATCTCGATGCGCACCGTCGAAGTCCACCGCGCCCACATCTTCGACAAGATGCAGGTTAAAACCGCGGTCGAACTGGCGGGCCTGCTGAAGTAGCGCTTATTTCACCGGCACCATGCTGCCTCCGCCACCGCTGCTGCCGTCATCCTTGCGGAAAGGCTGGTATTTGCCGGACATTTCCGGTTCATCATCCGGCGTGTGGTAGCCATCATCATCGTCGTCATCGACGGGATTGATCTTCCTGTTTTCGTAGCGGTGCGACTCGTTGCAGCGCTTGCACAGCACGCGCAAGCCATCCGGGCGCAAATATTCGGCACGGATCTCGGCGTGCGTTGCACGGCGGGCCGTCAGTTTCGCCAGGCGCCCGGCCCAGCTAGGGTAATGGTCGAGGTGTACGCTTGATGTCTTGTGCAGGCGTTTTTTCTTCTTGCTGCGGTAGTAGAAGGGTAATTCGCTGCGGTCGCGCCGCGCGATCGGCCGGCCGCAGCGCGGGCAGACATAGAAGCCGCGCACGTGCAGCACCGCCGTGCGCTTGATCAGCCTACTGCGCAAGCTGACCGGAAACGTGAAGCGCAGCTGGCGCCGGGCGCCAGGCGGCTCGTAATCCTCATCATCGTCGTTCTTCTTCTGACGTCCACGCCGCGACATTTGCAGCAGTTGTACCAGGCCGGCAGTCGGCCGTTGTGCCGCCTGCGCCACCTGCCCCGGCCGCGCGATCGGCGGCGGCACCGGTACTCGTGGGGCTGGWACTCGTGGGGCTGGAACTCGTGGTGCCGACACCCGTGGCACCGCTGGCAGCGCTTGCGCATTCACCATCGCAGGCGGCTTTGGGAATGCGCGCACGGCAGACGCCTGCACAACCGGCTTGGCAAACGGTGTATAAGGTGGCGGAACGCGCGGCATGCCCATATGGTCTGCTCAGCGGTGGACGATATCGCAGCATAGCGCGATCGCTATGCCGGAATGCTCACACATTCTCACCGGAGTGGACTCAGGCCGCCAACTCCGTGCGGTTACGGCCGCCCTGCTTGGCGCGGTAGAGGGCGCGGTCGGCGCGGGTGAACCAGCGTTCGTAATTGGCTTCCTCATCGAGCGCGACGGCGACGCCGAGGCTGATGTGCATGTGGAAGCGGGCATCTTCATGCTGCACGGGCGATGCGGCGACTTCTTCGCGCAGGCGTTCCGCAAAGGCATGGGCACCCAGCTCGCCGGTTTCGGGCAGCACGATCAGGAACTCTTCGCCGCCGTAGCGCGCGGCGAAGTCCATTTCGCGCATCACGGACTGGATCACGCAAGCCAGCTGGCGCAAGGCCGCGTCGCCGGCGGGATGGCCGTAGCGGTCGTTGATTTCCTTGAAGTGGTCGATATCCAGCAGCACCATGGCCGCCCCGTGGCGCAAGCGGCGCGCGCGCTGCCATTCCGCCGACAGGCGGCGGTCGGCGGCGCGGCGGTTCAGCAGGCCGGTCAGCGCATCGGTGGTGGCCAGCTTTTGCAGATCATCGTTCGCACGATGCAGCTCGGCCAGCAGGCGGTCCTGCGATTGCTGCCAGTGCACGAACAGCTCGTAGCCGAAGAAGGCCATGAACACCACGATCACCGCGAACACCCAGTAGAAAATCCACATGGTCTGGCGCAGCACGCCCAGCGCGTGCACCAGCGACGCCAGATCGATCTGCCGCTCCGCCAGTTGAATAGTCACGAAACCGTAAATCAGCACGCCGAGCGTAACGGAAGCCAGCAGGCCGAGAATCGACTGGCGCGAACTCGTAAAGGTATCGCGCATCAGCTGAGGATGCGCCGCCATCCAGCGATCGACCCACGGCCACACCAGCGCCATCGCGGGACCGGCAATCAGCACGCTTTGCAGGAAGGCGCCCAACCACCAGCCCTGCCAGATCGGCAGCAAGGCGGCCGGTTCGTAGTGATTGGTATAGCTCCAGATCAGCGCACCGCTGGAACCGAACACGCTGGCGATAAAGGCCAGCTGCACATAGAACAGCAGCGGATTCAGTCCGCGCAAATCGCGCCGCATGGCGATGGCCTGGTAGCCGATCACCATGATCGCAAAACCGAGCGGATTGGAAAACGCGAACAGCATCGCCCATGGCACCGGCATGCCCGCATAAATCGCCAGCGAGAACGTGGCGCAGTAAGCCGGAATCGCGCCCCACCACCAGCCGAGGGTGAGCGTCAGCAGCATGCAGATCAGCAGGGGCGGATAAACGGTGAGATAGATGGTCACACCGCCAAATTCGAGGGGAATGCCGGACCAGCGCCACACCACCATGCCCACGCCCAGCGCGATGCACAGGACGAGCAACGCCAGCCAGCCGCCGAACAAACAGGCCTTCTGCTGCCGGCTGCCGTCGCGCCACAGTCRCCATGGCGACAACTCCCGGTACGGAGGAGCTTCCACTTTAATGTCCGACAACATGGGTTCCCCTTGGTATCTGATCATTATACAAACGAAAGCCACAAAAAATTACATAAGCACTTATGAATTTTGTTATTATTAAATTATGAGACAAGGACTTGGAACCCAGTTGCGCCACCTGATCGACTTGCTGGACGGCGCCGTTGCCGCCTCCTACGACGAGGCCGGCATCGACTATCGCCCTCGCTACACACCCGTCATGCGGGCGCTGGAGAGCGGCCAGCCGCGCACCGTCAGCCAGATCGCGGAAGCGGCCGGAATCACCCAGCCGGCCGCCACGCAGACTGTTGCTTTAATGCTGAAAGCAGGTCTGCTGGCCGCCAGCGTCAGTGATAAAGACGCCCGCCAGAAGCTCATCAGCCTGAGCGCAGAAGGGCAGGATTTGCTGCCCAAGCTGCGCCAGTGCTGGCAAGCCACGCGCGCGGCAGCCGACAGCCTGGATCGCGACCTGCCCTATCCCTTGTCCGAGGCGCTGGCCCAGGCCATCGCCGCACTGCAAACGCAGCCCTTTGACGAGCGCATTCGCAAAGCGCGCGCCGCCATCAACAATAAGAAGGAGGTTCCATGAGCATTGCCCAGCAAGCCGTTTCACCTGCCTCGCCGTCTGTTCCATCCCGCGCTGCACGCTTCTTCACGCATCCCATCGCGCGCATCCTGATCGGCATTCCCGCAACGGCAGTGCCGATCATGGGCACGATGATGCTGATCCAGGCCCTGGTGCCGAAACCGCTGCGCGTGGCCTGGCCTTTCCTGCTGGCCGCCGTCATCTGCGTGCTGAGCTACCGCTTCTACGTGCGCCGCATGGAGAAGCGCGATGCGACCGAATTGGCGCGCGCCGGGGCACTGCCTGAAATCAGCATAGGGATGGCAATCGGCGCAATGCTTGGACTGGCTACCGCTGGCCTGCTGGCTGCAGCCGGCGCCTTCACGATCACGGGTAGCAATGGCTGGGAATTCCTGCTCAAGTCCCTGCCCGAAGAACTCATGGTGGCCTTCTTCGAGGAGCTGCTGTTCCGCGCCGTACTGTTCCRCATCGTCGAACAACGCTGGGGCAGCCGCACTGCGCTCGTCGTGTCCTTCCTGCTGTTCGCACTGGCGCATATGGAGAACGCCCATGCCAATGCGCTGGGCTTCCTGATTACCGGCGTGGCATCGATCACGCTGTGCGCCTGCTATATGCTGACGCGCCGCCTGTGGCTGTGCATCGGCGTTCACTTCGGATGGAATTATTTGTATGACGGCGTGTTTGCCGTTCCCGTCTCCGGCCATGCCGCACGTGGCTGGCTGCAGGTTGCGATGCCCGGCCCGGAATGGCTGACCGGCGGCGCTTATGGCGTGGAGGCATCCGTTGTCACGCTACTGGTGTGGGTCGCAGCGGCAAGCTACCTGCTGCGCCGCGCGGCATTCAAGCGCTGAGGTGGCGGGCCAGCGCCCACTCCACATGCTCGCGCACCAGCGCTGAAGGATGATCGCGGCGCGCCTGCAGCGCCGCCACAATCGCCGCATCGCCGCGTGCGCCCATGTCCGCCGCATTGCCCAGGCCGACCGCGATATTGCGCAGCCAGCGTTCGTGCCCGATGCGGCGGATCGGACTGCCTTCCATGCGGCGGTTGAACTCCTCCTCCGTCCACGCGAACAGCTCAATCATGCCCGCGCTGCCAAGCGCATGGCGCTCATCGAAATCGGGCAGCGTGGCGCGCTGGGCAAATTTGTTCCACGGGCAGGCGGTCTGGCAATCGTCGCAGCCATAGACGCGGTTGCCGATCAGCGGGCGCAGTTCTTCCGGAATCGAAGACTTCAATTCAATCGTCAGATAGGAAATGCAGCGCCGTGCATCCAGCCTGCCCGGCCCCAGAATCGCCTGCGTCGGGCACACATCGATGCAAGCCTGGCACTGGCCGCAATGCGCGCCGGTTGGCTCATCGACCGGTAGCGGCAGGTCGACCAGAATCTCGCCCATGAAGAACATCGAGCCCGCGCTGCGGTTGATCAACAAGGTATGCTTGCCGCGCCAGCCCAGGCCGGATTTCTCGGCCAGCGGCAATTCCATCACGGGCGCGGAATCGGTGAACACGCGATAACCGAATTCGCCGACGGCGGCGCGGATCTTGTCCGCCAGCTGTTGCAGGCGCGCGCGCAGCACCTTGTGGTAATCGCGTCCCCGTGCATAAACGGAAATCACGGCCTGTGTCGGATCGCTCAGACGCGCCGTTTCGCGCTCGCGCCAGTTCTCATCCTGTGCACCTGGCAGGTAATTCATGCGGGCAGTCACCACGCGCACCGTGCCCGGCACCAGCTCGGCGGGACGGGCGCGCATCATGCCGTGGCTTGCCATATAGTCCATTTCGCCGTGCATGCCAGCGTCCAGCCAGGCCTGCAAGCCCGCTTCGGCGGACGCAAGATCAATGTCCGCAATGCGCACTTCGGCGAAGCCAAGCTCCTCCCCCCACGCCTTGATGGACGCGGCAAGTTCGGCTAATTTCTGCTCAGGGAGGGACATCGGGGCGGGACCAGCTATACAATGCGGGGATCAAACCGCCATTTTATTCGATGCAGCACTTTAAATCTCACCTTCACGACGAAGCCGGCACGGCCGCCCTGGGCAGCTCGCTGGCGCGCGCCATCATTCCCGGCCTGGCCATCTACCTGCACGGCGACCTCGGTGCAGGCAAGACCGCCCTCACCCGCGCACTGCTGCACGCGGCCGGCCACGTCGGCAATGTGAAAAGCCCGACCTATACGCTGTCCGAGCCTTACCGCGTGGCCCTGGATGGCAAGCCTGTCAACATCATCCATTACGACCTGTATCGCATGGGCAGTCCGGAGGAATTCCTCGATGCGGGCTTCCGCGAGGACTTCGATGGCCAGAACATCTGCATCGTCGAGTGGCCCGAAAAAGCGGAAGGCGTGCTGCCGCCACCGGATCTTCGCGTTATTCTCTCGATTGAAGGCGATGGACGTGATGTAGAATTGCAGGCGTCCTCAGCTCTGGGTCAGCTATGCCTGCAACGCCTCCAATTCGCACCGAATCTCTGACCGCCCGCGCCCGGACCCGGCGCACGGTCCTCAAAGCCGGCGGCACTTTGCTGCTGTCCGTGCTYGCACCGCTGCCTGCAATGGCGGCGCAAATCCTGGCCGTCCGCGTCTGGCCAGCCGACGACTACACGCGCGTCACGCTGGAAAACGATTCGGACCTGAAAGCCACCCACTTCATCGTCAAAGACCCTGAGCGACTGGTAGTCGATATTGAAGGTCTCGAACTCAATCCGACGCTGAAAGGCCTGGTTGCCAAGATCCAGTCGAACGACCCGTACATCAAGCAGGTGCGCGTCGGCCAGAACCGCCCGAACGTGGTGCGCCTGGTGTTCGATCTGAAAGAAGAGATTACGCCGCAGGTGTTTACCCTGCCGCCGGTTGGCAACTACAAGCATCGCCTGATCTTCGACCTGTATCCGGTCAAGGAAGTGGACCCGATTGCGGCCATGATCGAAAAGGGCGAATGGACCACGGATGGCAATACCGCCACGCCGCAGCAGCCTTCGGTAGCCGCCGCGCCGACACCCGGCGTGCCTGTGCCACCAGCGCCGGCCACGCCGCCCGCCGCTGCGCCAACACCTGCCCTGCCGCCGGAAGTAACCAAGCCGGAAGTCGCAGCCGTGGCCAAGCCTGAGAAACCGCTGCCCGGCCCCGGTGGAAAACTGGTGCGCATGCTGACCATCGCGCTCGACCCAGGCCACGGCGGTGAAGACCCCGGCGCCACCGGTTCGCGCGGCAGCCGCGAAAAAGACATCGTGCTGGCAATTGCCAAGCGCCTGAAATCCAAGATCGAAGAACATCCGAATATGCGCGTGATGCTGACGCGCGATGGCGACTTCTTCGTGCCATTGCCAACCCGCGTGGAAAAAGCGCGCAAGGTGGACGCCGACCTGTTCGTGTCCATCCACGCCGACGCCTTCGTGCAGCCGACCGCGCGCGGCTCGTCGGTGTTCGTGCTGTCGGAAAAAGGCGCCAGCTCGAACGCCGCGCGCTGGCTGGCCAACAAGGAAAACCAGGCCGACCTGATCGGCGGCGCCAACGCGAAAGGCGGCGACCCGCAGCTTGCGAGCGTGCTGTTCGACCTGTCGACGACCGCGCAAATCAACGATAGCCTCAAAGTGGGCAAGGCCGTGCTGGGTGAAATCGGCGGCATCAACAAGCTGCACAACGGCGCCGTTGAACGCGCGGGCTTTGCCGTGCTGAAAGCGCCGGATATTCCATCGATCCTGATCGAGACAGCCTTCATCTCCAATCCGGAAGAAGAGGCGCGCCTGCTGGACAACGCCTATCAGGACCAGATTGCGGACGCCATCGTCAAAGGCATCCGCCGCTACTTTGCCAAGAACCCGCCGCTCGCCAAGAACCGGCTCACATAAGGACTTCAGATGCACAAGATGGTGACTATCGGCGCCCTGCCCGCCGTTTCGATCAACACGGCCGACGGCGCCGAAGCCACCATCACGCTATACGGCGCGCATCTGACATCCTGGAAAACCGCCGATGGGCGCGAACGCCTGTTCATGAGCAGCAAATCGCCGCTGGACGGTAGCGCGGCCATCCGCGGCGGCGTGCCGGTGATCTTCCCGCAATTCTCCACACGCGGTACGGGACAGCGCCACGGCGTTGCGCGCCTGTCCAACTGGCGTTTGGCCGACAGCGGCGCGGAAGGCCCGAGCGCCTGGGCCGAATTCGAGCTGACCGAAAAAGAGGTGCCGCCCGCGCTGGCGCAAGGCTGGCCGCATGTGTTCGCGCTGCGCCTGCGCTTCACCCTGCACGCTGAATCGATCGAGATGAGCTTCAATGTGCGCAACACAGGCGATCAGGACTTCGATTTCGCCTGCGCCCTGCATACCTACTACGCGCTGGAAGCCTTCGAGCACACGGCGCTGCAAGGCCTGGCAGCCGGCGACATCTATTTCAAGGAAAAGCTGGACAACATCTATCCGGCTCCGGACGAACTGACCTTGCTGCACACTGGCGCCGGCGCGCTGYGCCTGCAGCAGGAAGGCTTCACTGAATTCGTGGTGTGGAATCCCGGCGCCGAGGGCGCTGCGGCCCTGAGCGATATGGCAGACGAGGAGTACCGCCAGTTCGTGTGCGTCGAACCGGCGCGCGTGGACAAGAAACCGCTGGCAGCCGGTGCCGAATGGTCCGGCACTCACACCATCAGTTTGATTCCTTGATCATGCGGCCGGAAGAGGCCTGCACCGGACGCGCATTGAAGGGATAGAGGCGGCTGAACAGCGCCATCTGCGCCGGCGAGGCCTGCAGCGGCTCTTTCATCACCATCCACAGCACGCCTTCGGTGCAGGGCGGCGTGGTCAGCGAACCCATATAGGTGTAATACTCGCGCTTCTGCGGCAGCAGGTCGTTCGGGTCCAGCACGATGGACGGCACCGAGGTGTCGCCTTTCTCCAGCGGCAGATTATTCCAGACAGTCTGGATGACGGGCTGCGGTTTGCCGCGCTCGAGCAGCAGCGCCAGCACGGCCAGCTTGCCTTCCGCGCTCCTGTGCACCAGGTGCACCACCATCTCGTAGCCCTTGCCATTCACGCGCTCTTCGGACGGGCGATGGAAGTGGAAACTCTGCAGCTCATACATGGTGTTACCCACGTTGAGATAATTGCCGCCGCCCAGCTGCACTTCCACGGTGTGGCCAGTGTCGCGCACATTGAAGCCCGCCGGATGGTAGTCGAAGCCAATCTGCTCCAGGTCCACCTTCATGCCGTCGCGGATATCGATCGGCGACTGGCGATTGCCGAAGCCGCACTTGGCCCAGTCGGTATTGATGCGTGCCCAGTTGGCCGGACCCAGCTCGCCTTCGTATTCCCAGTGCGTGCCATTGGTGCGCGGTGGCGGCAGTTTGGCGATGGCGGCTTCGCGTGCAGCCTTGGCGGCAGATTCCTTCTTGGCTTTGTTGGCGGCG
The DNA here is from genome assembly GCF_052113985.1 of Pseudoduganella sp. RAF53_2. Classification (NCBI taxonomy): domain Bacteria; kingdom Pseudomonadati; phylum Pseudomonadota; class Betaproteobacteria; order Burkholderiales; family Oxalobacteraceae; genus Pseudoduganella; species Pseudoduganella sp. RAF53_2. The sequence goes on from NZ_JBFRDW010000027.1 coordinate 13,152, forward strand.
GCCATGCGCGCAGCCTGATTGGCTTTCATTTCAGCCAGGCGCTGGGCAATCTTGGCCGACAGCTCGGCTTCGGCCATTGCTTCCTGCTCGCGCTGGGAAGGCTTGCGGGTGGTGGCCGGTTTGACCGCCGGCACCGGCGCGGAAGACGCCGATGCGGCGGATTCGCCGGTGGAGCCGTACTTTGCCTTCTCGGCTGCCGCAGCGGCTGCGAGATTAGGACGAATCGACGGCACGCCTTTCGGCTCCGCAGGAGGATCGATCGCGCTTGCCGTACCGATGACGAGATAGCAAGCCGACAGGGCGATCAGGTTACGCATGTTATCCGGGGTGTAAAAATACTGGGGTTACACCGGTTAACGGTTGCGCTGGGGGAAAACTTGAGCCCTCATATCCGGGTCAATCCCAAGGGACTGCCCCCTGGGTCTGACCCCGTTTCTGGGTCAGCGCCCCAGCACCTTGCGTCCCAGTTTCCACGCTCCGCTCAGCGCCATCGGCACAACTGCCGCGCCCACGCCGACCAGCACGATGGTATTCAAGTGATCACGAATATAAGGCGCGTTGCCAAACAGGTATCCCGCTACGGTCAGCGACGTTACCCAGGCCAGCGCACCGGCCACATTAAACATCTGGAATCGGGTATGCGTCATATCCGAAACGCCCGCCACGAAAGGCGCAAAAGTACGTACCACCGGGACGAAGCGCGCCAGGATAATAGTCTTGCCGCCGTGGCGTTCAAAGAATTCGTGAGTGCGGCGCAGCGCGTCCTTATTAATCCAGCGATAGTCGTGGGTAAACACGCGCTGGCCAATCGCTTCGCCGATCCAGTAATTGGTCGTATTGCCCAGCACCGCCGCAGCCGTGAGCAGGAAAATCAGCGCGGCCAGGTCCATATGGCCGGAGGCGCAGAAGGCGCCACCAATGAAGAGCAGCGTATCACCCGGGAAGAAGAACAGCACCACCAGGCCGGTCTCGCAAAACACAATACCGAAAAGCACGGCGTACACCAAAGTGCCGTACTGGTTGATCAGGGTGCCCATCGCCTTGTCGACGTGGAGCAGCATGTCCAGAAATTGAACGAAATCCATATAAATTCCAAAAGGTCGCGGCGGGAATCATACTACAATCGCCTGTCGCCGGACGGCCGGCAGAACCCATATAACAAGGAGACGAAGAGGATGCACGCACCGAAGATTGTGAAGTCCTGGCCCGCCTTAGTTCTGGCGCTGGCCGCCCTGCCCGGCATCGCGGCGCAAAAGGAACTGCCGCCCAAGCCGACCGTGGGTGATGTCATCAAGGCATCCAAACCTTCCGAGTGGCGCGCTCTCGATCCCGAGAACACCCTGTATATGGACCTGGCGGCAGGCCGCGTAATCATCGAACTGTCGCCGATCTTTGCGCCGAATCACGCCGCCAACATCCGCACGCTGGTGCGCGAGGGCTATTTCGATGGCCTGTCCGTCTACCGCTCGCAGGACAATTTCGTGGCCCAGTGGGGCGATCCGGACGAGGACCATCCCAAGGCGCTGAAAACCGCCAAGGCCAAGCTGGCCRGCGAATTCACTATCCCGCTGAAGAACGACAACCAGTTCACCAAGCTGCCGGACAGCGACGGCTACGCGCCGGTGGTCGGCCACTCCAACGGCTTCCCTTCCGCCCGCGATCCGAAAACCGGCCAGGCGTGGCTGACGCACTGCTACGGCATGATCGGCGTCGCGCGCGGCAATGAGTCCGACAGCGGCAACGGCGGCACCCTGTACGCGGTCATCGGCAACGCCCCGCGCCAGCTGGACCGCAACATCACCGTCGTGGGACGCGTGGTAAGCGGTATGCCGCTGCTGTCCATCATCCCGCGCGGCCCGGCGCCGATGGGCATGTACGAGAAGCCGGACATGTATGTGCCGATCAAATCCGTCCGCCTCGCCGCCGACGTACCTGAAGCGGAGCGCAGCAAGTTCGAAGTCATGCGCACCGAATCGGCCAGCTTCAAGGCTGTCGCTGACGCCTCCCGCAACCGCGGCGGGCCATGGAATAAAGTCTCCCCAGGCCATGTGGACCTCTGCAACGTGCCCATCCCCGTCCGCGAAGCTAAACCCTGAAGCAAAATCCAGTGCCAGCCACGATGTGGCTGGCACTAGGGTTATGCCTCGGGTTATTCGAGTGCCAGCCACGATGTGGCTGGCACTAGGGTTATGCCTCGGGTTGTTATAATGCCCAACCATGAACGCCCCAACGCCCCCGCGCCCCATCCGCGCCCTTCCTGACCAGCTCATCTCCCAGATCGCCGCCGGCGAGGTTGTCGAACGCCCGTCCGCCGTCGTCAAAGAGCTGCTGGAAAACGCCCTGGACGCCGGATCGTCGCAAATTACCGTGCGGCTGGAAGAAGGCGGCGTCAAACGTATCTGCATCACCGACAACGGCAAAGGCATTCCGCCGGACCAGATGCCTCTGGCTCTGGCCCGTCACGCGACCTCAAAAATCGCTTCCCTGGACGATCTGGAAAACGTAGGCACTTTGGGCTTCCGCGGTGAAGCCCTGGCCTCGATCGCCTCCGTAGCCGCCGTCACCCTGACCTCGCGCACCGCCGATGGCGCCCACGCCTGGGAACTGGAAGGTTCCCACCTCGGCACCGTCGTGCCATCGTCGGGCGCCCACGGGACCACCATCGACGTGCGGGACCTGTACTTCAACACGCCCGCGCGCCGCAAATTCCTGAAATCCGAGCAAACCGAATTCGGCCACTGCGCGGAAGTCGTGCGCCGCATTGCGCTCGCGCGTCCGGACGTCAGCTTCACGCTGACCCACAATGGCCGCACCGTCGATCACTGGATGGTCAGCGATATGGCCAAGCGCAGCGCGCAAATCCTGGGCGCGACCTTCGAGGAAGCGCGCCTGCCAATTGACGAAGGCTCGGGCGTGCTGCGCGTGCATGGTTTCGCCGGTCTGCCGACGGCATCCAAGGGCCGCGCCGACAGCCAATACTTCTACGTCAACGGCCGCTTCGTGCGCGACAAGCTGCTGGTGCACGCCGTGCGCGCTGCATACGAAGACGTGCTGCATGGCGACCGCTTCCCGTCCTACGTGCTTGCTTTGGATCTCGACCCGGCACTGGTGGACGTCAACGTGCACCCGTCCAAGATCGAAGTGCGCTTCCGCGATAGCCGCGCGGTGCACCAGTTCGTATTCCACGCCGTGCAGCGTGCCCTCGCCGCAACGTCGGCAACCTCGCACGGCAGCGTGCCATCGCCGCTGCCTGCCGCCGAAACGCTGCAAACATCCGGCCCGACCTGGCGCCCGCAGCAGCAGACATCCTTCGGTTCGATCCTGAACCCTGAATACAGGCCGACGTTCTCGCCGTCGCCATTCGGCGRCAGCAATGGCGGCGTGGCGCAGTCCACAGAGCGCTATGGCGCACTGTTTGCGGGCGACGCGCGCGATGGCGCTACCGGTTTCAGTGCGGGCAACGCAGCTGCCCCTTCCGCCGGCTGGAGTTCCGGCGCCACCGCCGCCGATGGCAGCGCGGGCTTCCGCGCCTCCTCGGATTACAGTCTGCCGCAAGGTGCGCCAATCGCCGCCTCGTCGTCGCAACTGTCCGGCGACGAATTCCCGCTCGGCTTCGCACTGGCCCAGCTGCATGGCATCTACATCCTGGCCCAGAACAGCAAGGGCCTGGTGCTGGTCGACATGCACGCCGCACACGAGCGCATCCTCTACGAACAGCTGAAGAACGCACTGGACGCGCAGATCAGCGGCACCGATATGCAGGTGCAGAACCTGCTGATCCCCGTCACCTTCTACGCTGACGGCATCGAAGTGGGCACCGTGCAGGAACACGGCGACACCCTGAAAACACTGGGCTTCGACATCGCCGTGCTGTCGCCAACCACGCTGGCCGTGCGCGCCGTGCCTGCCCTGCTGAAGAACGCCGACGCGCAAACGCTGGCGCGCGACGTGCTGCGCGATGTGCGCGAATACGGCGGCTCGCGCGTGCTGATCGAGCGCCGCAACGAACTGCTCGGCACTCTCGCCTGCCACACGGCAGTGCGTGCCAACCGCATCCTCACCCAGCCCGAGATGAACGCCCTGCTGCGCCAGATGGAATCCACCGAGCGCGCCGACCAGTGCAACCACGGACGTCCAACCTGGGTGCAGGTCGAAATCTCCGCGCTGGACAAGCTCTTCCTGCGCGGCCAATAAAATGAATCAGCAGTTGAAGCGGCCATTGGCGGTCGCCATCATGGGCCCGACCGCATCGGGCAAGACCGCCTCCGCGCTGAAGATCGCACAGCACATTCCCGCGGAGATTATCTCGGTCGATTCTGCGCTGGTTTATCGCGGCATGGACATTGGCACCGCCAAGCCCTCGCGCGAAGAACTGGACGCCGTGCCGCACCACCTGATCGACATCATCGATCCGCTGGACTCGTATTCCGTCGCCCAGTTCCGCACCGATACGCTACGCCTCGTTGACGAAATCAGCTCGCGCGGCAAGCTGCCGCTGCTGGTGGGTGGCACCATGCTGTACTACAAAGGCCTGAACGACGGCCTGGATGATCTGCCCGGCGCCGATCCCGCCATCCGCGCCCAGCTCGACGTGGAAGCCGCGCGCGATGGCTGGCCAGCCCTGCACGCGCGTCTGGGTCTGCTCGACCCGGCCACCGCCGCCCGTCTCAAGCCCATGGACTCGCAACGCATTCAGCGCGCACTGGAAATCATTCAGCTGACCGGGAGGCCGATGTCCGAGCTGCTGGCGCAGCGAGTGAAAGAAGAACTGCCGTTCGAGCTGGTGTCCTTCGCGCTGGAGCCGTCCGACCGCAAAGTCCTGCACGACCGCATTGAGCGCCGCTTCGACATCATGCTCGAAGGCGGCTTGCTGGATGAAGTGAAAGCCCTGCGCGCACGCGGCGACCTGCACGTGGGTCTGCCCTCGATCCGCTGCGTAGGCTACCGCCAGGCCTGGCAGTATCTGGATGGCGAAATCGACTACGCAACCATGCGCGACACCGGCATCTTCGCTACGCGCCAGCTGTGTAAGCGCCAGCTAACCTGGCTGCGCTCCATGCCCCAGCGCACTGTGATCGACTGCCTCGCGCCGGACGCGTCCGACCAGCTCCTGCAGCAGGTTCTTGCCAAGATTTCCACGAATTAGCTCTTGACAGTCACCCCTCGCCGCCGCGATAATTTCGCCTCTCTTTGGTGATATAGCTCAGTTGGTTAGAGCATAGCATTCATAATGCTAGGGTCGGTGGTTCAAGTCCACCTATCACCACCAAGAATTCCAAAACCCGCGCCTTCGCGGGTTTTGACTTTCGGCAGGAGAAGTTGACGCCCGCCGAAACACATGCCATAATGTGTGGCTCTGGTGATATAGCTCAGTTGGTTAGAGCATAGCATTCATAATGCTAGGGTCGGTGGTTCAAGTCCACCTATCACCACCAAGGAATACAGAAAAAACCGCCGTGCTCGCAAGAGTCGGCGGTTTTTTTATTCTCAGTACCCGGGCTTCTTGAGCAGAGTGTCCCACTTGGCCTGAATATCCGGTTCGTAGACTTGCGCGGTCCAGTCCTGTGCCGCCACTTCGTCGAAGCCGACCGATACCGACTCCTCGCCATACTTCAGCACCTCCATCACGCTTTCCGTAATGCGGTCGGCCAGCAACTGTTTCTGCCGGTCCGATTTGCCGGGCCAGAGCTTCACGATAATGTGCGGCATGCTCAGACCTCCACGACTGGCTCGTACCAGTCAACGGCCTTACCATCAAGCTGCTCCTGGATTGCGATGTGGGTCATCGCCGTGTCGACGCCTGCGCCATGCCAGTGCTTTTCGCCGGGCGCGATCCACACTACGTCGCCTGCATAAATATCCTCCACCGGACCACCCCAGCGCTGCACTCGGCCGCAACCTGCTGTGACGACCAGTGCTTGTCCCAGCGGGTGTGCGTGCCACACCGTGCGGGCGCCCGGCTCGAACGTCACGCTACCGCCCGAAGCACGCGCCGCCTCATTCGCCTGAAACAGCGGATCGATCCTGACC
>NZ_JBFRDW010000028.1:0-19096 GCF_052113985.1 Pseudoduganella sp. RAF53_2
CCTTTGTGCTGCTTCCACTGGCCCGAAATCGGGTGCACGCGCATCGAGAAACCGGACGAAATACGCGAGAATTCCAGCGGCGATTTCAGGAAGGCTTTCTTCAGCGATTTGCCGTCGAAGCTGTAGTAGCCGCCGCCGGACTTGGTGGTCGGATCTTCAAACCACACGCTCTGGTAAGTCGTGCCCTTGTTGCTGAACTCACCCGCCAGAATGCGGCCTGCGCGCACGAACTCGCCGTCCTGCCAGAAGGTTTCGTAGACCACGTTAAAACGGTCGCCGCGCTTCAGGTCGGAGCGGAAGTCGATATTGGTCGAGAACATTTCCACGATCTGCGCCACAACGGAGTCCGGCAGACGGGTGCCGTCGGCGCTGGAGTCGGTTGCTGCGAACAGGGTGGTGGTGATTTCGCGGGCGTGCATTTCGACACGGCGTTCCAGCTGTGCGGGAACTTCTTCGGCCGTGAAGTTGTCACCCTTGCGGGTAACAGCGATATTCTTGACAGGGTTATCCTTGCCATCGACAACGGTGGCGCGCAGCCACATCAGGTTGCCGTCTTCGTCGGTCTGGGCTTGTACGCGTTTGCCGGTGCGCAGCTGCATCACGGCCTTGGCAACCTTGTCCTTTTTGATAAAGGTTTCGGCTGCTTCATCTTCCACACCGAGGCGCGTCATCAGAGTGGCGAGGGTATCGCCGGCGCGGATCTTCTCTTCGTGGATGTAGGTCTGGGTGCTGTCCTGCTTTTCGAGGGCTGCGATCTGTTGCGACAGGTCGGGCAGTTGGATGTCTTGGGCAATGGTCTTGACGGGCAGGTCGCTCGCGTCAGGCGCGAGCGGCGCCACGCCGGCCGCACCAAAAGCGCAAACCGCCAGGAACAGGGCGGAGGCGCTGATGATACGCGCCTTGCGCGTCGAACCTAGCAGATTGTACAAGCCGGAGCTTGTGAACTTGTTTATAGGGTTCATGCAATCAGTTAAAATTTGCCGCTTGAACTTTTAGGATTCTTGTTATTTCGCTCTAAGTTATTGATTTGTCTCGTTTTCGACGGGCAACATTGATGGGATCGGGCATTATAACAGGGTCCGCAGGCGCCACAACAATTTGAGAGAATTTCGTTAAACATGGATACGAACACCGCTTCGCCACAGAAGGCGACCGCCCCGAACCTCCCCTTGTCTGACAAGGTGCAGGAAGCCCTCGCCATCACCAAACGCGGCGTCGATGAACTGATCGTCGAAAGCGAGTTCGCTCAAAAGCTGGCCCGCTCCGAGCAGTCCGGCGTGCCGCTGCGCATCAAGCTGGGCCTGGACCCGACCGCGCCGGACCTGCACCTCGGCCACACCGTGGTGCTGAATAAAATGCGCCAGCTGCAGAATCTTGGCCATCAGGTGATCTTCCTGATCGGTGACTTCACCTCGATGATCGGCGACCCGTCCGGCCGCAATGTGACCCGTCCGCCGCTGACCCGCGAGCAGATCGAGCTGAACGCCCAGACTTATTTCAAGCAGGCTTCGCTGGTGCTGGACGCGGCCAAGACTGAAATCCGCTACAACTCCGAGTGGTGCGATCCGCTGGGCGCGCGCGGCATGATCCAGCTCGCTTCGCGCTACACCGTGGCGCGCATGATGGAACGCGACGACTTCGCCAAGCGCTTCAAGAATGGGACGCCGATTTCGGTCCACGAGTTCCTCTACCCGCTGATGCAGGGCTATGACTCGGTCGCACTGAAAGCCGACCTGGAGCTGGGCGGCACCGACCAGAAGTTCAACCTGCTGGTGGGCCGCGAGCTGCAGAAGGACTACGGCCAGGAACAGCAGTCGGTGCTGACCATGCCGCTGCTGGAAGGCCTGGATGGCGTCGATAAGATGTCCAAGTCCAAGAACAACTACATCGGCATTACCGAACCGGCCAATACCATGTTCGCCAAAGTGATGTCGATTTCCGACGTCATGATGTGGCGTTATTACGAGCTGCTGTCCTGGAAGTCGATCGAGGACGTCGCCGCGCTGAAGAAAGCCATCGAAGGCGGCGTCAATCCGCGCGATGCCAAGGTGGCGCTGGCGCAGGAAATCGTGGAGCGCTTCCACTCGCGCCAGGCGGCTGAAGATGCGCTGGCCGACTTCGTGAACCGCTCCAAGGGCGGCATTCCGGACGACGTGCCGGAAGTTGCCGTGTCCGGCGCGCCGATCGGCATTGGCCAGCTGCTGAAGCAGACTAATCTGTGCGCTTCGACTTCCGAAGCGCTGCGCATGATCGACCAGGGCGGCGTGCGTATCGACGGCACTGTCGTCAGCGATAAGGCACTGAAAGTGGACGCCGGCACCTTTGTGCTGCAAGTCGGCAAGCGCAAGTTCGCGAAAGTGACGCTGTCAGCATGATCGGCCTGCTGCAACGTGTAACGTCCGCCAAGGTGGTCGTCGATGGCGCTACCATTGGCGCGATCGACGGCGGCCTGATGGTGCTGGTGTGCGCAGAAAAGGGCGACACCGAGCGCGAGGCGGACCAACTGCTCACGAAACTCCTGGCGTATCGCGTGTTTTCGGATGACGCTGGTAAGATGAACCGTTCCGTGACCGATGTGGCGGGCGGCCTCTTGCTGGTGCCGCAGTTTACTTTGGCAGCGGATACCAATTCCGGCACACGTCCGTCCTTCTCGCCGGCCGCTTCTCCGGCCGACGGGCAGCGTCTGTTCGATTATTTCGTCAAGCAGGCACGCGCGAAACATGCAGTAGTGGAGACGGGCCAGTTCGGCGCGGACATGAAGGTCTCGCTGACTAATGACGGTCCTGTCACGTTCTGGTTGCAGGTCAACCCTAAACCTGGGGCTGACCCGAGGGTCTGACCCTTGGGGTCTGACCCGGAATTTGGGGTTAAGTATGAAACTCTGGAGCGATTCTTTCAAAGACGGCGGCGCCATTCCCGGCGAGTTCGCTTTCGCGGTCAAGGACCCGGCCACCCATGTGCGCCTGTCGTCCAACCGCAATCCGCATCTGGCCTGGGACGATGTGCCGCCCGGCACCGAATCGCTGGTGCTGCTGGTGATCGACGGCGATGTGCCGAGCGTCGGCACTGATGTGAACCAGGAAGGCAAGACTGTGCCGGCTTCGCTGCCGCGCGTGGATTTCTTCCACTGGTCGCTGATCGATATTCCTTTGTCGCGCAGCTCGATTGCCGCTGGCGAATTTTCCRGCGCAGTGACGCCGCGCGGCAAGCCGGCTCAGCTGCCTGCGCCGCTGCGTCAGGGCGTCAACGATTACACCGGCTGGTTCGCGGGCGATAAGGATATGTCCGGCGATTACTACGGCTTCGATGGTCCGTGCCCGCCGTGGAACGACGAGCTGGTGCACCACTACTTCTTCCGCATTTATGCGCTGGATGTGCCGCGCCTGGAGCTGAAAGGCCGCTTTACCGGCCAGGATGTGATCGAGGCCATCCACGGCCATATTCTCGATGAGGCGCAATTCATCGGTACCTACACGCTGCGCTAAATGAATACACGCATCATCCTGATCCGTCACGGCGAGACGGCGTGGAACGCTGTGCGCCGCTTGCAGGGCCACATCGATATTCCCTTGAGCGAAGTCGGCGAGCGCCAGGCCCTGGCGCTGGGCCGCGCGCTGGCGTCCGAATCGATCGACGTCATTGTGTCCAGCGACCTCGGCCGCGCCCGCCAGACGGCGGAAGCGGTGGTGGCCCACCACAAGCTTGCCCTGCAAATCGATCCAGCCTTGCGCGAGCGCGCCTATGGCGTGTTCGAAGGACTTTTGTATACCGAGATCGCCGAGCGATATCCGGTCGAGTTCGCCGAGTGGCAGGCGCGCGACGTGGATTCCATCATGCCGCACGGCGACCGCTTTGCTGAAAGCTTCCATCAGTTCTACGACCGTTGCATCGGCGCCATAGCGCGCTGGGCCGGTGAATGGCAAGGGAAAACGATTGCCCTGGTGGCCCACGGTGGCGTGCTGGAATGCGCTTACCGCGCGGCCAACAGCATGGCGCTCGACAGCCCGCGCGACTTCCAGGTGAAGAACGCCAGCATCAATCGCTTCATTTTTGAAGCGTCAAAGCTGGGTTTGGAACAATGGGGCGATGTGGCTCACTTGCAAACTGCATCCATAGATGACTTGTGATGCACGTTCGTACTTAAATTTTCCTCAAGAAAACACTGTTTCATAACGCCTAAGCTGCACACTTGCCGTTTAAATAAAAAATAGTGCTTATTATTTGTGCAGAGCTTCGGTTAGAATTACCGGTTTCTCCGCTCACTTTTGGACCCTGCCAGTGCAAATCGGACCGCATTTACTCCGAAATAACGTTTTCGTTGCCCCCATGGCGGGAGTAACGGATCGTCCTTTCCGTCAACTGTGCAAGGAGCTGGGCGCGGGCTATGCGGTATCCGAAATGGCCGCGTCCAACCCGCGTCTGTGGGCCAGCGAAAAGAGTTCGCGCCGCATCGATCACGCGGGCGAAATGGAACCGAAAGCCGTGCAGATCGCCGGCGCCGACCCGGTTGAGCTGGCCGATTGCGCCAAGTTCAATGTGGACAAGGGCGCCCAGATCATCGACATCAATATGGGTTGCCCGGTCAAAAAAGTTTGCAACAACTGGTGCGGCTCCGCACTGTTGCAATTCGAAGACGTGGTTGAGCGCATCCTGAATACCGTCGTGCCGGCGGTCGACGTGCCGGTCACGCTGAAATTCCGCACCGGCTGGAACCGTGAAAACAAGAACGCTCTGCGCATTGCGCGCATCGCCGAGCAGGCCGGCATCCAGATGCTGACGCTGCATGGCCGCACCCGGGCCGACGGCTATACCGGCGACGCCGAATACGACACCATCGCCGCAGTGAAAGCCTCCGTGAAGATTCCGGTGGTGGCCAACGGCGATATCACCACTCCGGACAAAGCACGCTACGTGCTGGATAAAACCGGCGCCGACGCCATCATGATTGGCCGCGCCGCGCAGGGCCGTCCCTGGATTTTCCGCGAGATCGACCATTTCCTGCGCACCGGCGAATACCTGCCGGCGCCGCTGGTGGCCGAAGTCCGCAAGCTCATGCACGAACACCTGTGCGCCCATTACGCCTTCTACGGCGAATACCTGGGCGTGCGAACCGCGCGCAAGCATATCGGCTGGTATGTGCGCGACCTCCCAGGCGGGGAGGCCTTCCGTCAGGAAATGAACCGTCTCGAATCGACCGAAGAGCAATTGCGCGCGGTCGACAGCTTCTTTGAATCCCAATGGAAGTATGGTGAGCGGTTACAATACCGCCTCGCCGAAGAACAGCTAGCCGCCTGACCGGCGCTGGCAATGGCAAAAAATTTAGTAGAATGACAATAAAATGAGCAAAGAAAGTATCCAGGAAGTCGTCCAGAAAAGCCTAGAAGACTACTTCAATGACCTGGGTGAGCAGCAGGCTTCGAATATCTACGACATGGTCGTCATGACCGTTGAGCGCCCCATCCTCGAAGTGGTGATGACGCGCGCCGATGGCAACCAGTCGCATGCCGCCCAGATGCTCGGCATTAACCGCAATACTTTGCGCAAGAAGTTACAGGAACACGGCCTGCTGTAAGGCCCTTACTACCGTCCGGCTCCCAATGTGGCTGTGACCGGCCTGTGGGGCCGGTGGGTTTGTTCAACCAGAATATTCAACAACCTCCCTCCACAGCCATGATCAAACAAGCTCTCATCTCCGTTTCCGACAAGACCGGCGTTCTGGAATTCGCCAAGTCGCTGTCGGCCATGGGCGTCAACATCCTGTCCACCGGCGGCACGGCCAAGCTGCTGGCCGATAACGGCGTTCCGGTCACGGAAGTTGCCGACTACACCGGCTTCCCGGAAATGCTGGACGGCCGCGTGAAGACCCTGCACCCGAAGGTCCACGGCGGCATCCTGGCCCGTCGCGACCTGCCGGAGCACATGAGCAAGCTGGTTGAGCACAATATGCCGACCATCGACATGGTGGTGGTCAATCTGTATCCCTTCCAGGCCACCGTAGCCAAGGACAGCTGCACCCTGGACGACGCCATCGAGAACATCGACATCGGCGGCCCGACCATGCTGCGCTCCGCGGCCAAGAACCACAAGGACGTGGTGGTGATCTGCGACCCGGCCGACTACGGCGTGGTGCTGGCTGAGATGAAGACCACGGACAATGCGCCGGGTTATGTGTCGTATGAAACCCGCTTCATGCTGGCCAAGAAGGTGTTCGCGCACACCGCCCAGTACGACGGCGCCATCACCAACTACCTGAGCAGCCTGGGCCCGGACCGTTCGCACGCCAACCGCAACGCCTATCCGAAGACCCTGAACGTGCACTTCGAAAAAGTGCAGGATATGCGCTACGGCGAGAACCCGCACCAGTCCGCAGCCTTCTACCGCGACCTGAACCCGGTGGCTGGCGCACTGGCCAACTACCGCCAGATCCAGGGCAAGGAACTGTCCTTCAATAACATTGCGGACGCTGATGCGGCATGGGAATGCGTGAAGTCGATGGGCAGCACCGCCTGCGTCATCATCAAGCACGCCAATCCTTGTGGCGTGGCCCTGGGCGCGACTGCGGTGGAAGCCTACCAGCGCGCGCTGCAGACCGACCCGACTTCCGCTTTCGGCGGCATCATCGCCTTCAACGTGCCGGTCGATGGCGCAGCGGCGACTGAACTGGCCAAGCTGTTCGTTGAAGTGCTGATCGCGCCGTCCTTCACCGCTGAAGCGCTGCAGATCATGTCCGCCAAGCAGAACGTGCGTCTGCTGGAAATCCCGCTGGGCGAGGGCGTGAACCCGATGGACTTCAAGCGCGTGGGCGGTGGCCTGCTGGTGCAGTCGGCCGACTCCCGTAACGTGCATCTGAACGAACTGAAAGTGGTCACCAAACTGCAGCCTACCCAGCAGCAGCTGCAGGACCTGATGTTCGCCTGGCGCGTGGCCAAGTATGTGAAGTCGAACGCGATCGTCTTCTGCGGTAACAATATGACCCTGGGCGTGGGCGCTGGCCAGATGTCGCGTATCGACTCCGCGCGTATCGCTTCGATCAAGGCGCAGAACGCCGGCCTGTCGCTGGCGGGTTCCGTGGTGGCATCCGACGCCTTCTTCCCGTTCCGCGACGGCCTGGATGTGGTGGTTGATGCAGGCGCCACCTGCGTGATCCAGCCGGGCGGCTCCATGCGCGACCAGGAAGTGATCGACGCTGCCAATGAGCGCGGCGTGGTCATGCTGTACACCGGCGTGCGCCACTTCCGCCACTAAAATCAATGGCGGATCAATGATCCGCCCTACTCGCCGCGTAGGGCGGGTCATTGACCCGCCGTCTTTGCCTACATACAATCTATCCATGATTATCTTAGGCATCGACCCCGGCTTGCGTACCACTGGCTTTGGCGTCATTCAAAAGCAGGGCACCAAGCTGCGTTACATCGCCTCCGGCACCATCAAGAGCGGCGAGGGCGAACTGCCTGAGCGTCTCAAAGTCATCCTCGACGGCGTGTCTGAAATCGCCGCCACCTACAAACCCGATTGCGCCGCAATCGAAAAAGTCTTCGTCAACGTCAACCCGCAATCGACCCTGCTGCTGGGCCAGGCCCGCGGCGCCGCGATCTGCGCGCTGGTCAGCAATGCCTTGAGCGTCGCCGAATACTCCCCGACCCAACTGAAACAAGCCGTCGTCGGCACCGGCCGCGCTACCAAGGCCCAGGTACAGGACATGGTCTCGCGCCTGCTCGCGCTACCCGGCCTGCCCGGCACCGATGCCGCCGACGCGCTGGGCGTCGCCATCTGCCATGCGCACTCGCAGGCCACGCTGTCCGTGGTGCAGACCGGCCATCCCGCCTTGTCCGGCTTGCGCATGAAACGCGGCCGCCTGGTCGGCTAACTTTAAAGGAATCCCATGATCGGACGTCTCTCCGGCATCCTGCTCGAAAAAAATCCACCGCAACTGCTGGTAGATGTACAAGGCGTCGGCTACGAAGTCGACGTCCCCATGAGCACCTTTTACAACCTGCCGCACACCGGCGAGCGCGTGACCCTGTTCACTCACCTCACCATCCGTGAAGATGCACACCTGCTGTTCGGCTTCGGTAACGCCGAAGAGCGCGCCGTGTTCCGCCAGCTGATCAAGATCACCGGCATCGGCGCGCGCACTGCACTTTCGATCCTGTCCGGTTTGTCGATTGCCGACCTCGCGCAAGCCGTGACGCTGCAGGAAGCCGGGCGCCTGGTGAAGATTCCTGGCATCGGCAAGAAAACTGCCGAGCGCCTGCTGCTCGAACTGAAGGGCAAACTCGGCGCCGACATCGGCGCAGCCGGCGCGCATCCCGTCCACGACTCCCAAGCCGACATCCTCAATGCCTTGCTGGCACTGGGCTACTCCGACAAGGAAGCCCTGCAAGCGCTGAAGACCGTCCCCGCCGGGTCGTCAGTCTCCGACGGCATCAAGCAGGCCTTGAAGGCGTTGTCGAAAGGCTGACAAATGACACAGCTCATGCGATTTCCCACCGCAACCGCTCGGGACTCACGCATCGAGCAGTGGATGGTTGAACACCCGGGCGAACTTGGCGCCATCGCGCAGCGCTGGTTTGCCTTCATGCGCAATTGCGGCGACGACGTTCGAGAGGTGCTGCATGATGGCCATCCGACAGCCTGTATTGGCGACGCGGCGTTCGGCTACGTCAACGTCTTTACTGCGCACGTGAACGTCGGCTTCTTCCGCGGCGCGCAGATTGCCGATCCTGCCGGGCTTCTGGAAGGCACGGGAAAATTCATGCGCCATGTGAAGCTGCGGCCGGCCCGCGAGCTGGACGCCATCGCGCTGGAGCAGCTCATCAAAGTCGCATATGAAGACATGAGGACACGCGTGGAAGCAGAACGCCGCGTCCATTCGTAGTTAAAGTCTCATTTCCGGATTTGGACTGTTCACAGGAGAACCCGAATGAAGCGTACCTGGACCATCATCGGAGTCACTGATGTGGCTCGCAGCTTCAACTGGTATCAATCGCTGTTCGCGCAGCGGAAGTCAGCGCCCGCGCATGACTATTTCGGGCAGATCCTGGATGACGATGGCACTGTGCTGCTTTGCCTGCACCAATGGGGCGCCCACGATCACCCCACCTTGACGAGTCCCGATCAGGGCACGCCGGGAAATGGCCTGCTGCTGTTCTTCCGCGTCGATAATTTCGATGAAATCCTGCGCTGTGCACGGCAGCTGGCCTTTAAGCTGGAGGAGAAGCCTCATTTGAATCCCGCGACGGGCACTATGGAATTCGCGCTGCGCGATCCGGATGGCTATTATGTGATGGTCAGTGCGTTAAGCGCTGCTTGATGAAGAGGAGCCGGTCTGATGGCAATACTCGATCACCTAATCGTGAAGGTCAACGATCTTTCAGCCAGCGTCAGGTTCTATACCGGGATTCTGGGCTTTGCCGCAGAAGGCACGGATGGTCCATTCACCATCATCCGCGTTGGCCCTGAGTGCCAACTGCAACTCGCCCCTTGGGGAACCCCTGGCTTCGAACACTATGCCTTCGCGGTTTCGCAAGAAGAGTTTGATGCCATCACCGCGCGCATCAAAGCAGCCGGCATCGAATATGGCCCGACCTTCGATTCAGTAGGCAGCAATGCCGGTGCGGGCGAAGAGTCTGGCGCGCGCGGGCTGGCGCCGACGCTCTATTTCAACGATCCAAACAAGCACCTGCTCGAATTCAGAGCCTACAGGACGTAGACGGCGACAGGAAATCGGGACGTGTGCCATGCTCGTCCCCCATGTACCTCACGATCTTGCAATTCATCGCGGTGCTGATGGCCGCACTCTTGATGGGCACGAGCTTCTGTCACGTGCTGGAAATGCCTGCAAAGATGAAAGTTGAGGGACTTCGCTGGATGACATTCCAGCACACCCTATACGCATCATTCGCAACAGTTGGCGGTTTCATTGAAATTGTCGCGATCATTACATCCGGAGTTCTCGCGTTCTTTATGCGCGATGCTGGAGCAACGTTCTGGCTGACGCTGATCGCAGCGGTAAGCCAGGCGATGGCGTTCTTTGGCATATGGCTGCCAATTACCAATGCCGTGAACAGGCAAACGGCCAAATGGACGGAACAGTCGCTCCCTCATGACTGGATGCGTTGGCGCCGGAAATGGGAGTATTCGCACGCGGCCCGCTTTGCGCTTCAGTTCAGCGCACTTTGTGCGTTGCTGGCATCTCTCCTCGTCTGATCCTGGCGCTTGCCCAGCGCATGTTAGTATTTATCAAAAAACTAACTTGGGGACGCCGTGGAAGTCATCACTAATGATCTCGCTCGCGCGCAAGCGGATATGCGTTTCGCCTACTGTAACGGCGCCGTTGGAATGCTTGCGTCGTCGCTCGCCTGGGCCTGTGCTGCCGTGGTGGCATTTAAAGGCACACCTGAGCGGGCTGTGTGGACGCTCTTTGTTGGCGGCATGCTGATTCACCCGGTCGGCGTGGTCATCGCGAAGATTCTCGGCAGGCCTGGAAATCACTCGAAAGGGAATCCGCTTGGACCGCTGGCGTGGGCCAGTACGCTGTGGCTGATTTTCAGCCTGCCGCTTGCCTATGGCGTTTCCTTGCTGCGCATCGAATGGTTTTTCCCGGCCATGCTGTTTGTGATTGGCGGGCGGTATCTGGTTTTCAGTTCGCTGTTTGGCATGCGCACTTACTGGGCCTGCGGCCTTGTACTTGCCGGCGCAGGTTATCTTCTCGGACGCTCCGCGGCATATCCCGCAAACAGTGCGCTGGCTGGATTCCTCATCGAAGTGCTGTTCGCAGCGGTACTCTTCGCGTTTCATTATCGCGAGGCGCGCACATGAAGAAGGTCCTGTTCATATGCAGCCAGAACAGGCTGAGAAGCCCGACGGCGGAACAAGTATTCTCATCCTGGCGCGGATTGGAAGTCAGCTCTGCGGGCACAAACAATGATGCCGAAAACCCGCTGACGGCGGAATTGGTGGAATGGGCGGACCTTATCTTCGTTATGGAGCGTGAGCACCGCAATAAGCTTCAAAAGAAGTACCGCGCTTCGTTAAACGGCAAGCGCGTCATTTGTCTCGGAATTCCTGACGATTATGAATACATGGACCCTCATTTGGTCAGGCTGTTGCAGGCGAAAGTGTCGCAATTTCTGCCGGCAGGGGCGTAGGAGGACGAGCTTTGGTAGAAGGTATCGCTTCGTTGAGCGTCGAAGTTCTTTTGCCCGTGATGCTTTTTGCAGTTGAGGTGGGGTTGATGATCCTTGTCGCGAGTGTACGGCCATGGCGCTATCTACTGTTCCCCAAGTTCAGGGCTGAGACCAACGCAAGCTATGAAAAAAGACATGCGTTGGTCAAATGGTGGCATCTGACTTGGGGCGGCCGCCTGGTCGTAGCTAGTATTTTCGTGGTGTATGAGTTGTACGGCCTTTGGAGTTCCACAAGAAAGCAAGCGGACCACCGGCATGATGCGCGCGAATATGTGGTTGAAAAGGCTAAGAAAGCTGTTGCCGGTGTATGAAGAAAGCTGAACGCCTTTGTCGTTGATTGAGAACTTACGTAATGGCTATCGACTCAGAGACTTTGAACTCGCTCGTAAAGGACTACGCGAAGGATATGACGAGTATCCGTGGCAGGCGCGTGCAGCGGCTCGTGAAGCGCGAGTTTGGTGGGGCCGATCATATTGCGATTGTGGATGTGGGTTCCAACATTCCTGCGGTAATCGGCGTGTCGCACAACGGTGCTGCATTCTGTGTCACGAACGGGACCGGCAAACACGCCACGGTTATCAAGTGGCTGCATGGCGCGCCTGATGCGCTGGCGTCAGACTTTGATTTGCTGAAGGATTCCTTGCCGCTCCTGAATGCGCGGCCTGTGTCGATGTCCGAGCTTTCGCCGCAGGTGATTGCTGCCATTTCAAAAATGCTTGAGGCGCACGGATGAAAGATATTCTCTACCCGGTATTTGGGCTGGCCTTCTGGACCAGTCTCGTTCTGCTGCTGATCCCTTTCTACCGCGCCCGCGCAGTCAAGCGCCACGAGATCGCGGTGGACGATTTCAAGTACGGCGAGTCGGCATCCGTGCCCGATAAGGTCTGCATACCGAACCGGGCTTATATGAATCTGCTCGAAATGCCGATGCTGTTTTATGTGGTCTGTTTGCTGATTTATGTGACCCAGATCGGCACGTCGTCGATGCTGATGTTGGCCTGGTCCTATGTGGCGCTTCGTATCCTGCACAGCGTGATTCATCTCACCTATAACAAGGTGATGCATCGTCTTACCGCTTTCGCGATCAGCAATGTAGTGCTGGTGACGCTGTGGTTTATGGCCCTCGCAGGCCTGCTGTCCAACGGAGACGTTTGAACATCATGCTGCATGCGAGCTGCCATTGCGGCGCAATTCGCCTGTCCGTGCAAGAGAAACCGGAGCATCTGATCGATTGCAATTGCTCGATCTGCAGGCGTTATGGCGCGTTGTGGGCGCTGTACGAGGCCGGAATGGTCGAAGTCTCTGCGCCGCGCGATGGCCTCACGGCCTATGTCTGGGGCCAGCGCTCGATCCGCACCATGCGCTGCACTGCATGCGGTTGCGTTACGCATTGGGAACCAATAACACCGGAAGCTGGCACGCGCGTCGGGGTGAATATGCGAAATTTCGAGCCGCAGGCGATTGCGGACGTCGGAGTACGAAAGTTCGACGGCGCTGATAGCTGGGCCTACATCGAATGAATCCCTTTCTGCTCGCTGCGGCGATTCTCATTTTCCTGATTGGGCTACTGCTTTCGCTGCTCGGCGAGCGGCTTATGTTCAGACACCTGAGTGTGTCGGGACTGGTACCGACTCGCGGTGGTTCGCATTTGCGCGAGTTCCAGGTTCGCATCCTGTGGGCGACATGGCATGTTGCGACAGGGGGACGAAAGGCAGGCATCCCGGCTGGTTGGGCTTTCTTGCGGTAGGGTGCCTGGTGGCTCTGGCTTGATGGCGGGCTTTGATATGCATGTCCTTGAGTTGAAAATTCAGCCTCCGGTTGTCGGGTACCTGAGCATTACCATCGCCGGCGTAGCGGCGTTTCGGCGGGCGAAGACGACGGTTAAGCCGCCCGCATTTGTCGTGTATATCGGCCGTTTCCAGATCGCGCCGGAAGAGCGTGTGCTGTCGTCGCTCTTTGGCGATGCTTATGAGGCCTACAAGAAGGAGGTGAGGCGATGGATTTGATGCAGGTGCTTAAGGCACGCTTTGAAAAGAACGTGCGGCGCCACCAAGGCATTGCATGGTCCGACGTGCAGGACCGGCTTGAGGCCAATCCGGCGGCGCTGGCGATTGTGCAGAAAATGGAAGCGACAGGCGGCGAGCCGGATGTCATAGCGCGCGACGAAGCTTCAGGAAGCTGCGTATTTTGCGACTGTTCCGCTGAGAGCCCGAGCGGCCGCCGAAGCCTGTGCTATGACGGCGAAGCGCTGGCGTCCCGCAAAGAGAACAAGCCTCGCGCGAGCGCTGTTGCAATGGCCGCTGAAATGGGGATCGCGCTGCTGACCGAGGAGCAGTATCGCGAGCTGCAAAAGCTGGGTGAGTTCGACAAGAAGACTTCCAGCTGGATCGCAACGCCAGCCGAGGTTCGCGAGTTGGGCGGGGCACTGTTCTGCGACCGGCGCTACAACAAGGTGTTCCTATATCACAACGGCGCCGAGTCGTACTACGCGGCGAGAGGCTTCCGCGGATCACTGCTGGTGTAGTGACTGGGCATGCGGTGGGATTGATGACTTCCGCAAATGCCGGAATTGGCGTGCATGAAGCGTAACCTTGATAGAATCATGCCCTGAACATTTATACAGTACCGGGCATGAGTATTCAAACCGACAACTTCACCGAGCAGCGGATTATTGATGCTGCCCCGTCCTCCCCGAATGAGGAGGCGATCGAGCGCGCGTTGCGGCCGAAGCTGCTGGATGAGTATGTCGGCCAGTCCAAGATCCGCGATCAGCTGGAAATCTTCATTTCGGCGGCGCGCAAGCGCAGCGAGGCGCTGGACCATACGCTGTTGTTCGGACCTCCCGGCCTGGGTAAGACCACGCTGGCGAACATCATCGCGCGCGAAATGGGCGTGAACCTGCGCCAGACTTCCGGCCCTGTGCTGGAGCGTCCAGGCGATCTGGCAGCGATCCTGACCAATCTGGAAGCGAACGATGTGCTGTTCATCGACGAGATCCACCGCCTGTCCCCCGTGGTCGAGGAAATCCTGTACCCGGCGCTGGAAGACTATCAGATCGACATCATGATTGGCGAAGGCCCGGCCGCGCGCAGCGTGAAGCTGGATCTGCAGCCGTTCACGCTGATTGGCGCCACCACGCGCGCGGGCATGCTGACCAATCCGCTGCGCGACCGCTTCGGTATCGTCGCGCGCCTGGAGTTCTACACGACCGACGAACTGGCGAAGATCGTCACCCGCAGCGCCGCGCTGCTGAAGGCGCACATCGACGATGGCGGCGCGGTGGAAATCGCGCGCCGTGCACGCGGCACGCCGCGTATCGCCAACCGCCTGCTGCGCCGCGTGCGCGACTACGCCGAGGTAAAGTCCAACGGCGACATCACGCGCGAGCTGGCCGATGCTGCCTTGCGCATGCTGGATGTCGACCACGTCGGCTTCGATGTCATGGACCGCAAACTGCTGGAAGCGGTGCTGTACAAATTCGGCGGAGGCCCCGTCGGCATTGGCAATCTGGCCGCCGCCATTGGAGAAGCGGCCGATACGATCGAAGATGTGCTGGAACCTTACCTGATCCAGCAAGGCTTCCTGCAACGCACGCCGCGCGGACGCGTGGCTACCGCGGCCGCTTACCAGCACTTTGGCGCCACGCCGCCGCGCTCCAGCCTGACCGGCGATCTGTGGGACCAATAAGCACCTGATGGACGAACTGCGCGCCATATCGACCTTTGTCCTGGCTGCCGAGATGGGCAGTTTCAACAAGGCTGCTGAAGCGCAGAACACCACACCGCAGGCTGTCAGCAAGACCATACGCCAGCTGGAGCAGCATCTCGGCGTCCGGTTATTCCACCGCACCACACGCAGCAGCACGCTCACCGAAGAGGGCGAGCGTCTGCTGGAATCCGTGAAGCCCAGCCTCGACGGACTGGTTTGCGCGCTGGGCAAGGCGCGCAAGGCGGCGAACGAGGACGAAGGCGTGATCCGCATCGCCGGTGCCGGCGCGGTCGTGCGCAAGATCCTGATTCCATTGCTGGCGGAATTCCAGCAGCGCTTCCCGCTGATCCAGGTTGAACTGATTGCCTCCGATGGTTTCAGCGATATCGTGGCCGAGCGGATCGACGTCGGTTTTCGTGCCGGTGGTGCGCCCGACCTGCAAGTCGTGGGGCGCAGACTCTTTCCCATTCAACTCGTGGTTTGCGCTACGCCCGAATATCTGGCGCAGCATGGCAAGCCACGCAAGCTCGATGATCTGCTGCAGCACCGCTGCATCGGCTATCGCAGGCCGGGAACGGGGCGCACCGTGCCGTGGGAGTTCGATGTTGACGGCGACATCGTCAACCAGCATATGAATGCGGTGCTGTGCTGCAGCGACACCGAGTCGGAAACGCTGTCCACGCTGGCGGGCATCGGTATCGGGCAGATCGACAGCATCAACTCGGCGCCGCTCCTGCGTAGCGGGCAGCTTGTTCCGCTGTTGGTGGACAAGGTGAGCGAGCGCATAGGCCTTTATCTGTACTACGCGCAGCGCCGCAATATGCCCAGCCGGATCAGGCGTTTCATCGACTTCGCCTCGGAGCGTCTGCAAGGAAGCCAGGAGTTCTCTTTGCCGCGCAAGGAGCTGGCGCTGCTGGCCCGCCGGGGATTGACAACTAAAGGTTGATACTGAAACGGGGTTTTCAGGACTACTTCAGTTGGCCTTAAATTCCTATAGTTCTCCCAACGCTGCACTACTTGCGGCACATCTCAAGGAGAACTGAATGAACAAGCAACTCAATGGCCGTGTGGCCGTCATCACCGGTGCTTCGAGCGGCATCGGCCTGCATACCGCCAGGCTGCTGGCTGCGCAGGGCGCCAAGGTCGCTGTCGTGGCGCGCCGCAAGGAATCGCTGGACCGTCTGGTAGCGGAAATCGAGCAAGCTGGCGGCGTTGCGATGGCGCTGGCGCTGGACGTGACCGATCAGGCTTCGGTTGACGCCGCGGCGGCCAAAGTCGAACAAACCTGGGGTCCGGCGAGCCTGGTCTTTAACAATGCCGGCGTGATGCTGCCGAATGCCATCGAGGCCAACCTGCGCAGCGACACGACGCAGCAGATCGACCTGAACGTGCATGGCCTGATGCACGTGATCCATGCCTTCGTGCCCCAGCTGGTCAAGGCGGCCGAGCAGGGCGTGACGGCGGACCTGATCAACACCTCGTCCATCGCCGGCCAGTACGTCTTCCCTTACTTCTCGGTGTACAGCGCGACCAAGGCTTTCGTCAGCCATCTGAGCCGCCATCTGCGTGCAGAACTTGGTGCGAAGAAGGTGCGCGTGTCGATGATCGAGCCTGGCATCGTATCCACCGAACTGCAAAGCCATGTGACCAATCAGGGCGTGAAGGATTGGCTGGCCGGCGCGGCGCAGCAGTATGAGTTCCTGCAACCGCAGGATGTGGCCGAAGTGGTCAGCTTCCTGGCCGCGCTGCCGGYGCACGTCAACCTGATGCAGGTTACCGTGATGCCGACCGGCCAAGCCTGATAAAACCGGAGGCATGAAGCTGGTGGCCGCCACATCGTGGCGGCCACCTGTTTTCGGCCTTGGGTTTATACTGCATGGCTCATGAATACTTCGGGATTAACCATGCAGAAAACCTTGTTGCGCCGGGCCGTTGCAGGTCTGGCGCTGGGCGCAGCCGCGGCGGCGCATGCGGCCGTACCGGTGCAGGGCTATGTCGTCAAACAGACTTACCCGCATGACGCGCAAGCGTTCACCCAGGGCCTGTTTTTCATGGATGGCTTCCTGTACGAGAGCACTGGCCAGTACGGACAGTCCTCGGTGCGCAAGGTGGAACTCAAGACCGGCAAGGTGCTGCAGAAACGCGATCTGCCTGAAAAGATATTCGGCGAGGGCATTGCCCCGGTAGGCGGCAATATCGTGACGCTGACCTGGATGAACCAGGGCGGCTTCATTCTCGATGGCGCTACCTTCCAGCCGAAGGCGACCTGGGAATACAAGGGGGAAGGCTGGGGCCTCACCAGCGACGGCCAGCATGTCTACATGAGCGATGGCACGCCTTACATCCGCGTGCTCAATCCTGACACGTTGCAGGAAGTGCGCCGCATCCACGTCACTGCGGACGGCCTGCCGCTGCCACGCCTGAACGAGCTGGAATGGGTGGATGGCCTGATCTACGCGAACGTATGGCAGACCGACCGCATTGCGCGTATCGATCCGTTCTCCGGCAGGGTAATTGGCTGGATTGATCTGAGCGGCCTGTCCAACACGGCAGGCGCCGGCGACGATGCCGACAATGTCCTGAACGGCATCGCCTACGATGCCAAGACCAAGCGTCTCTTCGTGACGGGGAAGCGCTGGCCCAAGCTGTTCGAGATTGAGCTTAAGCCAGCAAAGAAATAAAAACCAGGAGCTTAAAAGCTGGTGTCAGCCACATCGTGGCTGACACCTGTTTCTGTCCTGGGTTTACTGCTCGCGGACCCAGGTCTGCGAGCGGCCCAGCAGCGGCACGCCAATGTAGCCGCGTACTTCCAGCTTCTTGCCGCCATCAGCAACTTTCAGCTTGCTGCGGTAAACCTTGCCGTTGTTCGGGTCCAGGATTTCGCCGCCGTTATATTCGTCACCGTCTTTTTTCAGACCGGTCAACATGGTCATGCCGAGGATAGGCTGGTTCTTGCGGGCGTCGGAGCACTTGTCGCAAACGGGATTCTGATCTTCTTCCGGCGTGCGGAACAGTTTTTCGATCTTGCCTTGCAGGACGCCATTGTCCTCGGTAATGCGGATCAGTGCTTTCGGTTTGCCGCTGACGTCATCGATGTTCTTCCACAGGCCGACTGGCGTGTCCTGTGCGAAGGCAGGGGCGGCGGCCAGCACGGCGGTGGCCATCAGGGTGTACAGCAGTGGGCGCATGGGTCAGGTCTCCTTGTATTTTTGGGTGCAGACCAGTGTAGCAAACTGACGCTGACCGCCAAGGCCATTCTGGTGACTTTGGAGCGCCAACTCTAATTATTCAGCCCACTCCGGGTCGGTAGTGAAGACGATAGTCAGCCAGCGGTCCGTGCTTTCCTCGCCCAGCGCCTCACCGACTTCGTTGCGGATCGCGTCCCATTCTTCCAGCCGTTTGGCCGGCCATTGCGTAGGGACGATGAAGAACAGTTCGATCTGGCGTCCGCGTCCCACGCGCGCCACGTAGGCGCGGAAGGAGTCGAAGCCGTGGCGCTGCACGGTGTCCTGCGCAACCTGGTCGACATGCTGCTTGAGATCGGCTGGCGTGACCAGCAGGATGTCCTGTAGCGCATGGCGAATGACTTTTAGCGGCACGGGAATGACGCCGATGCAAACCACGATCAGCACCAGCGGATCGATGTAGGGCGCGACCCAGTCCAGCCGGGTGCCGCTCACCGCGTAGCCGAACACAAAGGCCATGAGCAGGGCGCAGGTCATGGCGACCGTGATCCACCAGGCTTTGGCGTCCAGCGCGATCAGGGCTGAACCAATCTTGCGGTTGGCGAAGGTCGCGTAAGTGCCCATGGATGCGGCGGCGGCCAGCGATATCAGGGCGTAGACGATGGCGTAGTCCAGCGCGATCACATTGCCGCCTGCCATCAGGCTTCTTGCGGAATTCAGCAGCGCATAGATCGCGGCGCCGACCAGGAGCATGCTGTTCAGGCCAAGCACCATTGGTTCCAGATGCCAGAAGCCCATGGTGAAGCGTTCGACCAGCTTGCGGTTGTGTTCTCCGCGTTCGGCGGAAGCGGCGATCAGTTTGGCGATCAACAGGGCCAGCACGGTCATCGTGGCGTCGACCAGGCCGTAGAAGCCGTCAAAGATGATGGACTGGGAACCGGCCAGCAGGCCGAAGGCAATGCCTAGTGCAGCCTGGAAGACTGCGGCGATAATGGAGAGGCGGAGGACGCTTTG
>NZ_JBFRDW010000029.1:0-18799 GCF_052113985.1 Pseudoduganella sp. RAF53_2
GTCCATGCCCACGCGCAGGCCTGCCTTGTGCAACGCCATCACCATCTCGCGGAACTCGATAATACGGCGCGCACCGTCTTCCGGATCGGTGCTGTAGCTGCCTTCCGGCGCGCTGTAGTGATAGGGGTCATAACCCCAGTTGTAGCAGTCGGTCAGGTGCGTGGCCGTAACCGCAGCCTGCTGCTGATCACTATCCGGCGCACCCGATGGACGCGGCACGGCGCAGCCTTTCTCCGGCACGCTGCCGATATCGTAGACCGGCAGTAGATGCACATCCGTCATGCCAGCGCGGGCGAGGGCAGTCAGATGCTTCATGCCGTTCGATCCGGTTTCGTGGAAGGCGGTGTACTTGCCGCGATTCTGAAGACTCACACTGCGATCGTTGATCGAGAAGTCGCGCACGTGCAGCTCGTAGATCGACATGTCCGGCAGCGCTTTCACCGTTGGCGGCGAAGTGTCCTGCTTCCAGCCGCCGGGCGCGAGGCGCGGATCGGCCAGATCGGCGATGTAGCTGCGCTGCGAATCAGTGTTCAGGCTGACGGAATATGGATCGGTAACGAGATTGCGCACCAATCCCGCGCGGCCTGCGACCACGTCTACCACGTACTTGTAGTATTGGCCGCCGCGCGCGGTAGCAGACCAGGTGCCGGTGCGCGCATCCATCTTCATCGGGGTGATCGCCCTGGCCTTGCTGCTGCCGTTATCGTAAGTGCAGACGGCCACCTGCTGCGCGGTCGGCGCCCACAGTTTGAAGCTCGTGCCGCCTTTCGCGGCGGTCGCGCCAAGATCGCTGACACGCTCGGCGTCGGCGTAAAGCTCGTCCAGCGCACCGGCGATTTGCAGCGCAGTCGCGTCGCGCACCGTACCGTCGGTATTTTCCTGCACCAGCACGATCTGCTTTTGCAGGGCGGGTAATTCACTCGTCGAAAGCGCAACGCCAGCGCCAAGATATTTGAACCGGGCTGGAAGCGGCTCTGCGCTGACCGACAGCGCCACTGACCCATCCGCACCGCTGACTTTCCCGCCCACTGTTGCGGCGATGCCCGCCGTCGCCGAATAATACAGCTTGAACTGCCCCTCGGCCGCCACGCCCGGCCACGCAATGCGATGCCCATCCAGCCATACGCCGCGCRCATCAAACGTGTTTGTCTGCCCCAGCGCTTGCTGATATGAACCTTCGCAGCTTGCCAGCGAAGGCGGGGCGGCAGGCGCCGCATGCACGGCTGCAGACGCCGCCAGCGCGATTAAAGTGAACGAAATCCGGGCTGCGCGCCGATGCTCATCACGAGTGCTTGCCATCAAAGTCTCCGTAGTTCCATTACAGCTGCGCYGAAGTATGGGGCGCTTGCTCCTGCAATGGTACCCGATTGGATGTAGCAATACTACGGAATGAAGCGCCGCCGAGCTAAGGGAGAGATTTCCTTCTTCATACAGGTCGGCACGAGTGGATCGTCCGTGAAATGCCGCGAATGGTAGAAGTCGCGCGTGCCTTCTGCTGGCTGGAGAATGATGCGGCGGATGCCTTGTTTCAGGCAGTGCTGCTCGATGCATTGCAGCAGCCAGCTGCCGACGCCATGACTGCGGTGCTTGCCGCTGACGATCAGTTCGGATACGAAGCAGAATTCCGGCGGCGCTTCTTCCAGCCGCGCGATGGCCACGCGGCGTGTGCCAATGCAGGCGACGGCCCATTGGACCTTGCCTCGGGCATTTTTGGGCGGCGGAGGGGCTTCCTGCCAGCCTGCGTCTTCGCGGAACGCTTTCAGTTCTTTGAACGGCAGCTTGCTGAGCAGGGCGAATTGAAGCTCGTGGTGAGGATCATGTTGCATGAGCTTAGGCTAATTGCCCGGGAGTACGAACTCAAGGATTGGTGTGTATCGAATAGTGCAGATTGTATCAAATTGTAAGGATTTGTCGTAAGGGAAACACAGATGTCTTTCAGCCAAAAAAAAGCCCGCCGAAGCGGGCTGTTGATCGCACCTTCTCAGGCTTTTTTTGCCACCGGCTCGCTGCCGTAGCAGGCGTTCGGTGCGGCGTCGACGCGGTAGTTGTCGACCATCCGGTAGCGCATGGCGTACCAGGCGAAGACGGCGGCGGCCAGCGCGGCGACGCCGGCGAAGAAGTACATCTGGAAGGCCATCACCGAGAAACCCGTACTAGAAATGTAGGCCGATACGGTGTCGTTCTTCACGCTGGAATTCAGGATCAGCACCCACAGATTGCCCACCGTGACCGCCAGGTACCACAGCGACATGATGGTGCCCTTCATCGACGCCGGCGCCTGCGAATAGGCGAATTCGAGGCCCGTTGCCGACACCAGCACCTCGCCCATGGTCAGCAGAAGATAAGGAAGGATCTGCCAGGCCATCGACATCGGGGTGCCGCCATCCATGATGACCTGGATGGTGCCGATCACGATCCACGCCAGTGCCGAGAAGAAGATGCCCGCGCCCATGCGGCGCAGCGCGGTCGGCTCGATGCCCAGCGCGCGCAGGATGGGGAAAAGGGCGATGTTATTGAAGGGGATCAGCAGCATCACCAGCAGCGGATTCRGCGCCTGCATCTGCGCCGGCACAAAGCTGAAGCTGTAGCCGAGGATTTCGTAGGTCGGGTGCACCATATCGTTGGCCTGCACGATCCAGGTCGAAGCCTTCTGGTCGAACAGGGACCAGAACGGCGTCACCAGCGCGAACACGATGAAGATGCGCAGCACGGCGCGCACGCCGTTCACCGCTTCGTCGGAATGCTTGCCGCGTGCACGCTCCAGCTGCATCGAGGTGCCCATGCCGCCAAAGGCCAGCAGCAGCACCAGCGCCGTGCAGGCTGCAATCACGAAGCCCCACGAAGGCGTCATGGCCAGCGAGGCGAGGGCGCCCAGCACGCCGATGATGGCCACCGTCAGGCCGGGGCGCGATTGGCCCGGCGCGGCGCTCGCCAGCGCGGTCCTGGCCACGCGCGTGAAGGAATCCGGATTCGGCTCGGCCGGCGGCACGTGCACGTATTTGCCGCGGCCCATCCAGAACACCATGGTCGCGATGAACATCAGGATGCCGGGAATGCCGAAGGCCACAGCGCCGCCGTAATCGCGCAGGAAGATCGGCATCAGCAGCGAGGCGAAGAAGGAGCCGAGGTTGATGGACCAGTAGAAGGCGTCGAACACGACCTTCGCACGCTTCTTGTTGGTCTGGTCGAACTGGTCGCCAACGAAGGACACCACCAGCGGCTTGATGCCACCCGAGCCGAAGGCAATCAGGAACAGGCCAAGATAGAAGCCTTCCAGCTTGTTTTCGAACAGCGCAAGGCAGGCATGGCCCGCGCAATAAATAAGGCTGAACCAGAAGACCGTGTTGTATTTGCCGAAGAAGCGGTCCGACAGCCAGCCGCCCAGCAGCGGGAAGAAATAGACACCAATCACGAAGGTGTGGAAGACGTGCTTTGCTTCGCTGGTACGGTCGGCCAGAGGGATGAACAGCAGCAGGGTGCTGATCAGGAAAGGCGTCAGGATGTTGCGCATCCCGTAAAAGCTGAAGCGTTCGCAAGCCTCGTTCGTGATGATGTAGGGAATTTGCCGCGGTAACGGCCCGTATCCCTGCTGGTCATTTTGTGACATCAAATCTCCCGAATCGTTGTAGTTTGACTACTCGTAAAAACACTAAGTCTTTGAAATTAAAGGATTTTGCTATGTTGCGACCTGGGCTCTAATGCTGTATATTATCTACAGAGACATTTGAGGAAGCGACATGAACAAAGAGTGGTGGAAAGAGGCGATTATCTATCAGGTCTATCCGCGCAGCTACCAGGATAGTAACGGCGACGGTGTGGGCGACCTGCCCGGCATCACCGCCCGCCTGGAGTACATCGCCAAGCTGGGCGTAGACATCGTCTGGATCTCGCCCTTCTTCAAGTCGCCGATGAAGGATTTCGGCTACGACGTTTCCGACTACTGCGATGTCGATCCCCTGTTTGGCACGCTGGCCGATTTCGATGTGATGATCGCCAAGGCGCACAGCCTGGGCCTGAAGATCATGATCGACCAAGTGATGTCGCACACCTCCGAAGACCACCTGTGGTTCAAGGAGAGCCGCTCTTCGCGCGATAACCCGAAGTCCGACTGGTATGTGTGGGCCGACCCTCTGCCGGACGGGAACCCGCCTAACAATTGGCTGTCCGTGTTTGGCGGCTCGTCGTGGCAGTGGGATTCGCGCCGCAAGCAGTATTACATGCACAATTTCCTGGTCAGCCAGCCGGACCTGAACTTCCATAACCATGAAGTACAGCAGGCCCACCTGGATGCGCTGCGTTTCTGGCTGGAGCGCGGCGTTGACGGGGTGCGCATGGACGCCTGCAATTTCCACTTCCACGACCGTTCGCTGAAGAGCAATCCGCCAGCCCTGGTGCGCGACACCTCCACCGTCAGCGATGTGAACCCCTACGGCATGCAGGCCCACATCCACGACAAGACGCAGCCTGAGAACGTGGCTTTCCTGGTCAAGCTGCGCAAGTTGCTGGATGAATACGGCGCGGTCGCCATCGGCGAAGTGGGGGCCGACGATTCCCTGGCTGTGATGGCCGAATACACCGAAGGCGGCGACAAGCTGCACCTGGCCTACAGCTTCAATCTGCTGACCGCCGTGCACACCGCCGCCCATATTCGCAAGCAGGTGGAGGACTTCGGCACGCGCGTGAAGGATGGCTGGGGCTCCTGGTCGGTCGGTAATCACGACGCGGCCCGCGTGGTCACGCGCTGGGAAGGCCAGTCCAATCCTTTCGCATTCGCCAAGCTGGTGCTGGCCATGCAGCTGTCCCTGCGCGGTACGCCTTGTCTTTATCAGGGCGACGAGCTGGCCTTCAGCGAAGCGGATGTGCCATATGAACTGATCCAGGACCCGTACGGCAAGACCTTCTGGCCCGAATTCAAAGGCCGCGACGGCTGCCGCACGCCGATCGCCTGGACACAGGAAGCCAATGGTGGCTTCACCGAAGGCACGCCCTGGCTGCCGGTGGCGAAGGAACACATTGCCGTTGCAGCCTCCGTGCAGGAAGCCGATCCGGAGTCACCGCTGAACTTCGCTCGCCGCATGATCGCCTGGCGCAAGACCATGCCGCAGCTGACGCACGGCGATATCCGCTTCTTCGATGTGCCGGAGCCAGTGCTGGCGCTGGAGCGCAGCGCTGCCGGTGAGCGCAGCGTGATCGCCGTGTTCAACCTCGGCGCGGAGCCGGTCAGCGTCGCACTGCCGCAAGCGGCGGGCGCAGAAAAGCTTGCGCAGCCTGGGCTGCCGGGCGAAGTGGTGGAAGGGCAGGTGAAGCTGCCAGGCTACGGCGCCTGGTTCGGCTACGCGAAGTAACAACAAACAAACCCCGTCACTGCACGGGGTTTGTTTTTTCGGGTATCCTTGCGGCCGTTGTTGAATAAAACTCAAGAAATAAAAAAGACCATGAAACAAGTAGAGGCAGACACCAAAACGACCCGCGGCGCCTTTGCCGACGGACCGCGCCTGCTGGCGGATATTGGCGCCACCCACGCCCGTCTCGCGCTGCAAACGGCGCCCGGCGAATTCAAGTCCGTGCGTGTGCTCCAATGCGACGACTTCACGGGCATCGTGCCTCTGTTGCGCAGTTATCTTGCGGATCATGGCAACATCAATCTGAATCACGGCGCGCTGGCGCTGGCCAATCCGGTGCATGGCGATTACATTCGCATGACCAACCGCGACTGGCAATTCTCCACCGACGAAGTGCGCCGCGAACTGGGCCTGCACACGCTGCTGGTGGTGAACGACTTTACCGCGCTGGCGATGGCCATCCCGGGCTTCAAGGACGAAGACCTGATGAAGGTCGGGGGCGGCGCGCCGGCGCAGCAGTCGGTGATCGGCGTGCTCGGCCCCGGCACGGGTCTGGGCTGCTCCGGCGTGATTCCGACGGTGGACGGCTACGTCACGCTGGGTTCTGAAGGCGGCCACACGAATTTCGCGCCGGCCGATGAACGCGAATACGCCATCCTGCAATATGCATGGCAGACCTGGCCGCACGTATCGAACGAACGCCKGATTTCCGGCCCCGGCATGGAAATCATCTACCGCGCGCTGGCGCGCCGCAATGGCCTGAACGTACGCGACCTGACGTCGCAGCAGATTATTGCCGGCGCCCTGAAAGACAAGGACGCGCTGTGCATCGAAGTGCTGGAATGCTTCTGCGCCATGCTGGGCGGCGCGGCGGCGAACCTGGCGGTGACGCTGGGTTCCTTCGGCGGCATCTTCATCGGCGGCGGCATCGTGCCGCGCATGGGCGAGTGGTTCAAGGCTTCGCCATTCCGCTCCCGCTTTGAAGCCAAGGGGCGTTTCTCGTCCTACCTGGCCGATATCCCGACCTTTGTCATCACCACGCCGAACCCCGCTTTCTACGGCGTGGCGACGATTCTGTCCGAGCACCTGCGCGGCCGCACCGGCGCCAACACCCTGATGGACCGCGTGCAGCAGATGCAGAGCGAGCTGACGCCAGCGGAACAGCGCGTGGCGCAACTGGTGATCGAGCAGCCGCGTCTTGTACTGAACGAGCCGATTGCCGATATCGCGCGTCTGGCCGATGTCAGCCAGCCGACCGTGATCCGTTTCTGCCGCTCGCTGGGCTTCCAGGGGCTGGCGGACTTCAAGCTGAAGTTTGCATCTTCGCTGACCGGCGCCATTCCTGTGCGCCACAGCCAGGTGCGCGTCTCCGACAGCACGCACGACCTGAGCGCCAAGGTGATCGACAATACCGTGTCGGCCATTCTGAAGTTCCGCGATCAGCTGGACGTGCGCTCGCTGGACCGCGCCATTGCGCTGCTGGCGAAGGCGAAGAAGGTCGAGTTCTACGCCATGGGCAATTCGCGCGTGGTGGCGCTGGACRGCCAGCACAAGTTTTTCCGCTTCCGCATTCCGACCGCCGTGTATGGCGATTCTCATTTGTTCACGCTGGCGGGCGAGTTGCTGAGCCAGGGCGATGTTGTGATTGCGATTTCCAATTCCGGCAAACTGCCGGAGCTGCTGGAAGCCGTCGAAGCCGCACGTGCATCGGGCGCCGACGTTATCGCCATCACCACCAGCCAGTCGCCGCTGGCGAAGAAGGCCACGGTCTGCCTGGCGGTTGACCACACCGAGGACAGCTCCACCTTCCTGTCCATGATCTCGCGCATTCTTCAACTGCTGCTGATCGACATCCTGTCCGTCGGCATTTCGCTCGACGAACAGAATTCCGCATTGGTGCTGGAGCGTAAGCAGAACGGCACCGTGCAGGAAAGCCGCAAGCTGCTGATCTCCCACCTGGACAATTAGCACGCAACGGCGGATCAATGATCCGCCCTACACCTGGAGAAGCAGGCGTAGGGCGGGTCATTGACCCGCCGTGTATGCGCCGCCGTTACAGCATATCCTTCAGCTGGAAGTAGAGCATGCCGAGTACCAGGGCGGGAGTGCGCAGCAATGCGCCGCCGGGGAATTCGGCGTGTCTGACGCGGGCGAACAGGTCGAAGCGTTCTGCCTGTCCCGCGATGGCTTCGGCGACCAGCAGGCCGGCCATGCCGGTGAAGGCCAGTCCGTGCCCCGAAAAGCCCTGCATATAGTAGATGTTCGGATCGGCGCGGCCGATGTCGGGCGCGCGGTTCATGCTGATGTCCACGAAGCCGCCCCACGCATATTGCACCGGCACGTCCTGCAACTGCGGGAACACCGCTACCATGCGGCGCCTGATGCGCTCAACCAGATTGGCGGGCGTCTTGCCGCTATAGCTGTCGCCGGCGCCGAACAGCAGGCGATTGTCTGCGCTCAGGCGGAAGTAGTCCAGCACGAAATTGGTGTCCGACACGGCGCTGCGCCGCGGCAGCAATTCTTCGGCGCGTGCTTGGGACATCGGCTCGGTGGCCACAATGTAAGTCCCAACCGGCATGATGCGCGCACTTATGCGCGGGGCCAGCCGGCCATATTCCGCGAGATAGACATTCCCCGCCAGCACCAGGAAGCGCGCGCTCACCTGGCCTTGCGCCGTTTGCGCGGCAGGCGCCGCGCCGCGTTCGAGCCGCAGCACGGGGGAGTCCTCGAAGATGCGCACGCCCGCTGCCAGCGCAGCGCGGCCCAGACCCAGCGTGTATTTGAGCGGTTGCACATGGCCGCCGCCCGCGTCGGCCACGCCTGCGTAAAAGCGTTTGCTGCAGATCCAGTGCGGCATCTCTTTCGGCGTGATCCAGTGCAGGGGATAGCCATACACCGACTCCACATGCTTGCCCCACTGTTCCAGCGCGCGCATCTTGCCGGGCTTGACGGCGAGGCTCAGCGCGCCGGGCGCGTAGTCGCAGTCGATCTGGTATTTCTGCATGCGCTTGTGCATCAGCTTGATGCCCGCCACGGATGCGTCCCAGGCGCGGCGCGCATCCTCTTTTGGCAGCTGGCGCTCGATGGCACATTCGCCATCGGAGCCAAAGCCCGGCAGCACTTGTCCGCCATTGCGTCCCGAGGCGCCCCAGCCGATGCGTTGGGCCTCCAGCAGCACCACCGAATAGCCGCGCTCCGCCAGTTCCAGCGCGGCGGACAAGCCCGCCAATCCGCCGCCAATGACGCACACGTCCGCGCTGATGCTGCCGCTTAACGGTGGCAGAGGAGCGGGGCGCTGCACGTCCGCTTCATAGAACGAGTTTTCGATGACGCCGAGTTCCTTTTGCAGCAGCATGATCAGCCAACGCGAAAGTTGGGGAACTGCCAGGGATCAGCCGGATCGTGCGGTTCCTCGAACAGCGGACTTCGGCCCTTCAAAGGCGTCCAGTCGTCATAGACGCCGGCCAGCTCGCCGAGGTAGGGCGCGGCGATCTGCATCACCAGCTGGTCGTCGATATCGTCCGGTTCCACCACGCCGCAGTCGGGATTGCGGATTGCCCACACCATGCCCGCCAGCACGCCGGCCACGACCTGCAAGGAAGTGGCGGAGTTGTGCGGCGCCAGCTCGCGCGCCTGGGCTATGCTCAGGCGGGAGCCGTACCAGTAAGCGCCTTTCGCATTGCCCATCAGGAGCACGCCCAGTTCGTCCATGCCGCTGTCGATTTCCTCGCGCATGATGCGACGCTGCGATTGCAGCTTCCAGTTCTTGCCCGCGACTTCGTGCAGCGAGAGCACGGCGTCATCGCAGGGGTGATAGGCGTAATGCACGGTAGGGCGGTAGATCACTTCATTGTTCTCGCGCAGCGTCAGATGGTCGGCGATCGAAATCGATTCCGCATGGGTGACGAGAAAGCCGTGGTAGGGGCCTTCGCCTGGCGTCCAGCTGCGCACGCGCGTGCCGATGCCGGGCCGCTTCAGGTAGATGGCCGCATCGCTGCCATAGCCGTGGCGCTCGGCATCGATGGGCCAGTGCTGCTCGTGGCTGCCCCAGCCCAGTTCCGCCGGCTGCAGGCCTTCGCTGACAAAGCCGTCCACCGACCAGGTGTTGACGAATTCGTCGCGCTGCTTGCGCCGGCCGGAGAACTGCGTGTCGCGCTCGGCGATGTGGATCACCTTGATRTCCAGTTGCCGCGTCAGACGCGCCCACTCTTCATAGCAGTCTGGCCGCTCCACATCGAGATGCAGGTCGCGCGCCATATTCATCAGCGCCTGCTTGACGAACACCGAGGCCAGGCCGGGATTGGCGCCCTGTGTCATCACGGCCGTGGCGCCATGGCGCTTGTCCAGCCGGAAGGCCAGCATGGCTTCGCGCAGGGCGTAGTTGGAGCGCTGCGACAGGGTGAGACGCTCGTCCTGATAAAAGCCGGCCCAGGGCTCGGTGCAAGTGTCCAGATACAGCACGCCGTGCCGCCAGCAATAGCGCACCAGGTCCAGGCTGGAGACGTCGACCGACAGATTCAGCAGAAAGTCGCCTTCCTTCAGGTGCTGGCCAAGAATGCTTTCGTAATTGCCTTCGGTGAGGGGCAAGGCGTCGAAAGCTATGCCGTACTCCCCGGCGATGCCGCTGTCGTCCGGGTCGCGCGACAGTATCCGCACTTGCGATGGCTGAAGATCAAGATGCCGAAACAGCAGAGGCACCATGGCTTGCCCGATGCTGCCAAATCCCAGAATGAGCAGGCGGCCAGGGAATGCCGCGTATTTGATGTCGTTGTCCATGAAGCCATTGTGGGTAAGCGCCGGCGCGGCTTCCATGCGGCACTTCACATTAAACGCAGGGCTTGCAATTTGCCGGGAATGGTTTACGATATATCTTATTGCGATATATCTTAAGGAGAAATTCCACATGTTCCACTTTTTCCGAGGTCACCACCATCCACGTATGCACGGCCATCATCATTTCCACCGCGGCGGCGGCGGCGGACGCGGTCCGAAAATGTTCGATGCGGGCGCCATGCGCTATGTCGTGCTGCAGCTGATCGCCGAGAAGCCGCGCCACGGCTATGAAATCATCAAGGAACTGGAGCAGCGCGCCGGTGGCGGCTACTCGCCCAGCCCGGGCGCCATTTATCCGCTGCTGTCGATGCTGTGCGATATGGGCCACGTGTCCGTGAGCCTGGACGGCAACAAGAAGCTGCACACCATTACCCCGGAAGGCCAGGCTTTCCTGGATGAGAACCGCCAGATGGTGGACGCCTTCGTATCCCGCCTGTCCGAGTCGGGCGAGGGCGGTGGCGATATCCGCATGCTGATGCATGCATTGAAAGAGGCCGTGATCGTGCGCGCCCGCGACCACGCAGCACCTCGCGAGCGGCTGGATCAGATCAGGGCTATCCTGAAACGTGCAACCGACGAAATCAACCAACTACCCTGATGACAACAACACTAACACCTCAACGCGAGCGCGCAGTCCTGTGGCTGCTGGCGCTCACCCAATTTACCGTCATCATGGACTTCATGGTCATGATGCCGCTGGCGCCACAGCTGATGAAGGCCTTTTCAGCCAGTGCGGCGCAGGTTTCCGGCGCAGTATCGGCTTACGCCTGGTGCGCCGGCCTTTCCGGCCTGCTGGCCGCAACCTATATCGACCGCTTCGACCGCAAGCGCCTGCTGCTGATAGTCTTCCTGCTGTTTAATGTGTCGAATCTGGCCTGCGCGCTGGCGCCGAATTTCCACACGCTGGTGCTGTCGCGCGCTTTCGCCGGACTGACGGGGGGCGTGCTGGGCGCCATCGGCATGGCCATCATCAGCGATGTGATTCCACAGGAACGCCGCGGCGCTGCCACCGGCATCGTGATGACGTCCTTCAGCATGGCCGCCATTGCGGGCGTGCCGATGGGCGTGATGCTGGCGGCGCACTTCGGCTGGCAGATGCCGTTCTATCTGCTGGTGGTGTTCTCGATGCTGATCTGGCTCACCGCCTGGCGTGTGATGCCGTCCATGACCGAGCATCTCGGCAAGGCTGCGCCGCTGGCGCGGGTGCTGCCTGATCTGGTGGCCTTGTTCCGCGTACCGGCGCATCTGCGCGCCTTTCTGCTGACCTTTGTCACGGTGATGTCGGGCATGCTGGTGATTCCATTTATTTCGCCTGTCCTGGTCGGCAATCTCGGCGTGGCGCCGGCGGATATCACCTGGATCTATATGTGCGGCGGGCTTGCCACGCTGTTCAGCTCTCGCCTGATCGGCGGCTGGGCGGACCGCGTCGGCAAGCACCGTGTGTTCCGCTTCGTGGCGCTGTTCTCGATGCTGCCGATCCTGCTGATGACGCACCTGCCGCATTGGCCGCTGCTGGCGCTGATGGCATTCTTCCCATTCTTCATGGTGTCGATCTCGGGCCGTGTGGTGCCGCTGCAGGCATTGTTGACGACCGTGCCGGAGCCGCACAAGCGCGGCGCCTTCCTCAGCGCGAACGCCGCGGTACAGCAGGTGGGGACCGGCCTCGGCGCCTTGCTGGGTGGCCTGCTGCTGAACACCGAAGCGTCAGGCCGCATCAGCGGCTACGGCGCCAATGGATTGATCGCTGCATGCACCACGCTGTTCGCGGTATGGTGGGTGGGACGCGTGCAGGGCGTACCTGCGCCTGCCGCGCCTATTCGTTCGCCTGCTTGACGATCAGGTCCAGCAGTTTCTGCGCGCCTTCCAGCACTGGCGCCGCCAGCTGGTCGCGCGCGATGTCGCCGAAGCCGCCTTCGCGTACGCGCAGGCCTTCGGTGGACAGGAAACTGAAACGCACCAGACCGGGAGTGGAAGCGCCGCCGCGTTTCTGCGCCGTGGCCTTGGCGGCGGCAGGAATCGCCGCAGCCACCAGCAGTTTGGCTTGCTGCGCCACGTCTTCCGGCGCGCCATCGTAGACAGCGATGCGGCCGGTGTGATTGATGTAGCGCACGCGCCCGTCGGCGTAAGCGGCCAGCGTATCCAGGCTGCCTTCCAGCGGCACTTCGACCACGAGGCCCAGCAATTCGGCGGACGGCACTTCGTGGCCGTTGGTGCGCAGCCAATGCGCCGCCAGCAGGCGCACCCGGCTTTCTTCATTCGCGTCTTGCACGATGGCCTGGACCACGCGTACATCCGGCTGATCGCCAAACAGCGGCGAGCCGCCCTGCGATGGATCGTCGCAGAACAGCATGGCGTGCACCGTATTCAGTTCATCGGTCTTATACGGTGCCGCGGGCGCGGACTTCTTCGCGCCAAATAACTTCTTGAACATCATTTACCATCCAGTGAGTGCTTCAACTTCATTGACATGGCGCCAGCTGGGGCGGGCGCGCATCATGTCGGCATACTTTTTCAATGCCGGCCATTCGGTAGCGGGACGCGGCATATTGCGCGACCAGCGCATATACATGGTCAGCATCAGGTCCGCGCCGCTGAACTGCTCGCCCAGCAGGTAAGGGCCGCCGGCCGACAGGCGCGCATCCAGCGCGGAAAAGCCGGTTTCGATTTTCTTGCRCAGCGCATCCATCACCGCCGGCTGGTCCTTGCTGCAGCCGATATCGCTGGGGTAGAACCRTTCGCGGAACGGCACGGCGAGGTTGTAGACCATCCACATCATCAGTTCGGTCCATTCGGCATGCGCCAGGGTACCGGATTGCGGCGCCAGGCCGGAATCCGGATGGCGGTCGGCCAGAATCATCATCAGGCCCGCCGCTTCGCGCAGCGGTTTGCCTTCCACCACCATGGTGGGCACGCGGCCGTCAGGATTCAGGCGCAGATATTCGGGGCTGCGCTGCTGGCCGCCTTCCAGGTCCACTTCCACCAGTTCGTAGGGAACGCCGATTTCCTTCAGTGCCGCATGAATGGCCATGCTGGCGCCGCCTTTGCCGTAGTAGAGCGTGTACATGAAGTCTCCTTACTGTGCGCTGCCGCGCTGGAGCGGCTGCTTGTCCTTGCGCCAGCGGTCGAGCGTCAGCAACTCGCCGCTGACGTCGTCCTCCACAAGAATATCGCCGCGTTGGGTGGGCACGAGGAAGCTCTGCCAGGCTTGCGCAGCATCCTCGCCGTTTTCAACAAAGGTGAACTGGTAGTAAGGCTTGCCCTCGACGTCGCGCGGCGCAGGGTCGTATTCAATGACGGCGCCATGCAGCTTGCCGCCGCTGCGCTTTTCAATCGCATCCGACCACGCTTTCAGTTCGGGCAGGGACATCAGCATTTCCGCTGCCTGGTCGCGCGACAGGGCGGCATCCGCGGCACCCGCAGCCTTCGATGGCGCCGGCGCGACGCTAGCCACCGCCGCTGCCATGGCAGGTGGCGTGGCTTGCCCGGCCTTCAGATACCACGCTCCCAGCCCGACGGCCAGCAGCCCGGCAACGATGCCGGCAATGGCGGAATTTCTGATGGGATTGCGCTCGCTCATATCGGTGGTCCGGATTGACAGGAGCGCTCATACTACCAGACCGTTGGCCCGTGGGGCCGCAGTTTGCTGGGCTCAGCGGCTGGCGGCCAGTTTCAGGGCGGCGGGGCGCCTGCTGGCCATCGGCTGCGGCACGGATGCGGCGCTGTGCCGGTCGATACGGAAGCGGCTGACGGCGCGCGCCAATTTGTCCGATTGCTGCTGTAGCGATTGCGCAGCGGCGGCCA
This sequence comes from Pseudoduganella sp. RAF53_2, assembly GCF_052113985.1. Taxonomy (NCBI): domain Bacteria; kingdom Pseudomonadati; phylum Pseudomonadota; class Betaproteobacteria; order Burkholderiales; family Oxalobacteraceae; genus Pseudoduganella; species Pseudoduganella sp. RAF53_2. The sequence continues at coordinate 13,977 of NZ_JBFRDW010000029.1, forward strand.
CTTCTTCAACCAGGGCGGCATTCTGCTGTGTGGCCTGGTCCATTTCCACCACCGCGCGGCTGCACGACACGATGCCGGCATGCTGTTCCGCACTGGCATGGCGAATCTGCACCATGATCTCTTCCACGCGCGCCACACTGCTCACGATATCGTGCATGGCGTTGCCGGTTTGCTTCACCAGCACCRCCCCTGACTGGGCGTGCTGGGTGGCGGCAGAAATCAGCTGGCCAATCTGATGCGCCGCTGCGGCCGAGCGCTGGGCCAGCTGGCGCACTTCGGCTGCGACGACCGCAAAGCCACGGCCCGCGTCGCCGGCACGCGCTGCTTCCACGGCCGCGTTGAGGGCCAGGATATTGGTCTGGAAGGCGATGCCGTCGATCAGGCCGATGATTTCGGCCATTTGCGAGGCGGAGGAGGCGATGTCCTGCATGCGCTGCGTGACGGCGGCTACGGACTCGCCACCGCGTGCCGCGGCAGTTGCAGCCTGCCGCGCAAGGTGATCGGCCTGGTCGGCGTTGGCGCTGTTCTGCTCCACGGTGGCGCTGAGCTGCTCCATTGCCGCTGCGGTTTCCTCCAGGCTGGCGGCCTGCTGCTCGGTGCGCGCCGACAGATCGAGATTGCCGGCCGCGATCTGCGCGGAGGCGGACGCGATCTGGTCGGTGTCGGCCCGCACGTCGCTTACCAGTTGGCCGAGGTGATCGCGCATATGCTCCATCTCGTACATCATGCTGCTGCGGTCGCCGTCGCGCAGCGCGATGGCGCCGGTCAGATCGCCGTCGGCAATGCGTGCGGCGGTACGCGCCGCTTCATCCGGCTCGCCTCCGAGCTGGCTGCGCAGGCGGCGAGTAATCAGCGTGGCCACGGTGCCGGAGAAGAGCAGGGCCAGCGCGCCCAGCACCAGCATTTGCATCTGCGTGTGGGCGTAAGCGGCAGCGGCCTGCTCGCGCGTTGCGTTCATCAGATCCACCTCATGCGTGATCTCGCCGGACAAGGCATCGCGGCAGGACTGCAGCATGGGCTTGACTTCGTTGTTCAGGTAATCACGCGCTTCCGCATCGTGCCCGCTGCGTACCATGCCAATTAGCTGCTGCTGGCCTTCCGCATAGGCGCGCATGGCCGTTGTCACGCGCGCCAGCACTGCCTGGCCTTCCTGGGTTGACACGCGCTGGCGCAGCCTGGCCATGCTCGCTTCGGCCTCATCGCGGTACTTGGCAATATTGTCAATCTGGCGCTGCTGCACGGCCGCATCGCTGGTGAGCATGAGATTGCGCAGCGAAACGGCGATGTCGGTCAGGCGCAGACGGACGTCGGTCGCCAGCTCGATCTTGGGCCAGCGGTCGTCCGCCATCGAAGCAGTAAGGGTGTTCAGCTTGGCCTGTTCGCTGAGGCCGAGGACGATAACGACGGCAAGGAAAGCGCATACGGTGCCATAGCCTGCCATGAGCAAGGTGGCGACCTTGAAGCGAGAGGTTTTCATGCTGGGTCCGATCCGTTGAGGGGCACAGCGACAGGATATGCTGCGGCATCAGCATCGGAGGGCTACAGTTCAGGGCTTTATTGAACGGTACAGCCAGCAGGGTGCAGGGGACGGCGTCCGCACATTTCGCCCACCAGCAGTCCGAGCATGCGCACCGCGGCTTCGATTTCCGCGCTCCACGCATAGCTGTAATTGAGGCGGATGCAGCGGCGGAACTCGTCCCCCGAGGAGAACATGCTTCCCGGACCGATGCTGATGCCGCGCTCCTGCGCACGGGCGTACAGTTCCAGCGCGTCCACGCCGTCGGGCAGTCCGACCCACAGCAGGTAACCGCCTTGCGGCTGGCTGACCGTGGTCCCGTCGGGGAAGAAGCGCTGCACTGCGGACGCCATGATCTTCGCCTGCTGGGTGTAGGCTTTGCGGATTCGGCGCAGGTGGTAATCGTAGCCGTCGTTCTGCAGGTATTCGGCAATGGCCATTTGCGGCAGGGAGGATGTGGTGAGCGTGTTCAGAAATTTCAGTTTTTCGACGGCGGCCTTGTAGCGGCCCGGCAGCGTCCAGCCGATGCGGTAGGCGTTGCTCAGGCTTTTGGAGAAGGAATTGCAGTAGAGGACCAGGCCTTGGGTATCCAGCTGCTTCAACGAACCGGGATGGCTATCGCCGTAATACAGCTCGTGGTACACGTCGTTCTCGATGACCGGAAGGTTGTAGCGGTTCAGCAGGTCCATCAGCTCGCGTTTCCGGCCGGGCGGCATCTGAAAACCAAGCGGGTTCTGGAAGTTGGGCATGACGATACAGGCCGTGACCGATTCTTCAACGATGGCGCGCTCCAGATCTTCGGGATCGATACCGGTCTGCGGGTCGGTTTTCACTTCCACCGCGCGCATGCCCATGCGCTCGATGGCGTGCAGCAGGGCGTAGTAGGTGGGCGATTCGACGGCGATGGCGTCGCCGGGACTTGCCACCGCTTGCAGGCAGAGATTGATTGCCTCGGTAGCGCCGACCGTGACGATGATTTCATTCGCGTTGACTGCCAGCCCGTGCTCCAGATGGCGGCGCGCGATTTGCCTGATCAGTTCAGGATTCCCTGGCGGCAGGTCGGCCATCATATTCCAGTGCGCGTTGCGGCGGCCGATATTGTGCGCGTACTGATTCAGCTTGAGCCAGGGATAAGGCGACGGATCGGGATAAGGCGAGCCTAGAGGGATGCTGCCCTGGGTGATGGAGCGCAGCGTGGTCAGCACCAGCGCCATTCTGTCCATGTCCGCGGTACGTGCTAGCACGGCGGGAGACGGCGATTCAATTAACGCCGCCTGCGGCAGCAAGGGACGGCGCCGCACGAAGTATCCGGACTGTGGACGGCTCTCGATCACACCCTGGCTTTCCAGCAGCAGGAAGGCGCGAATCACGGTGGAGATGCTCAGGCAATGATGCTGGCTGGTCTGGCGCACGGACGGAATGCGCTCGCCTTCCCTGATCACTCCTTGTGCAATCAGGGATGTGATGTCTGCAGCCAGTGCCTCGTAACGTTTCACGACCATCTCCATAATCCGATGATGGTCAGCTTAAGGTCCTTTGCCCGCGCTGGGCACTATACCTTCGTTTAGGATAAACGTTTATGCACGGCGCGTTTTCGCGGTGGCCCAGACGATGGGCAGGCCAAAGAAGAACATATGCGACAACAGGTCCAGCGTAGTCGCCAGCGGTTTGAACGATACCTTGCCGGGGAAGGCGGACAGTGGCAGCACGGCCAATCGCATGACCAGGAAGACAATGATGCCGAAGACAATGGCGGTGATCACTGGCTTGTTCGTCAGCGCCGGAATCTGTCTTGCGGCGAGCAGGAACACGGCCATCCACACAAAGCTCAAGGCGAAATGACAAAGCAGCCCAAGCACCGCCGTCGTCGCCCCGCCGTCAAACGCCGCCTTACCAAGCAAGCCACTGGCCACAATCTGCAGCAAGCGCTCCGCCGTCAGCCCGTTATAGATCGCGAAGCAGATCGCAAACGTGATATCCAGCAGCCCCGCAATGCCACCGCCAATTAAAACTGCTTTGGGAATCGACCAGTTCTGCAAATTCGTTCTCCTTGTTGATCTTAGCGCGCTTGTTTCCTGACCCGTTGTCGAAGCGAGAATCGGATTTCTGTGATTACTCTGTCCTTTTCGAATCCGTACACTGAGCCAGAACCGCTACAAGTTGAAATGAAATCCGAGTCCTTCCTTTTGAAGATGACATACTCCGAACCGACAAATAACGGGACTGCATCAATATCCAATCCGGTTTTAAGCAGGATACTTGTATCTTTCAGCAGGCCTTTGAAGACTCTGTCAATTCGAAACACGGCGTCCACTCGAGGTCCCAGTCCTTCAAGTTCCGCGGGAATCAGTTTCGCTTCAACGAGCGTCGCAATGAACACTTGATCCGCCTCATGCACTTTTTCTCGCAACGGCGACCGCAGGCAACTACTTGCGGACGCGACGTTGGACAGCGTTAAGAGCAGCAACAACGCTGCAAATCTTTGTGCGATCATTTTTGGCCCGCAGTCTGTTCAACAATTTGCAGAACCTTTTTTGCGATTTCCTCTTCTTGTGTGAAGTGAATAGGCCATCCTCCGCCACATATCGATATGCCATTCTCCCCATTGCGATTAAAAATAATGAATTTTTCGGGAACCCTCATGGGCATGCCACAATCGCCGCCACCAGTGCCTGTCCTGAGAATGGTGAACTGATCTGTAATCTGGCCCTTCAGGACTCTGCTGACCTGAAATTTTCCCTCAATGTATGGCCATCCTTCCTTGTCATCGCTTTTCTTGAACTTCGCTTCGACAGCAGTTGCCAGGTAGACGACATCAGCTTCATTGACCTGTTCCTCAAGGGATAAGCTAGGACAACTGCAAGCACTTGCGGCAGTTGAGGTAGTGATGAGAAGAAGTGCCAGAAGTATTTTTCGCATGTGCGAGATCCTGCCATCGAAATAGCAATTGTGCAACTAAGGAGCTACAGGCAATAAAAAAGCCTGCACGGGGCAGGCTTTGCGTGGGGCACAGAGCGATCAGGCTTTGCGGCGCAGGGTGAAGCCGAGCAGGCCGAGGCCCAGTACCACGCTGGCCAGGGTGCCTGGTTCCGGCACGGTGGTGCTCACGGAGACGTTATCGAGCGAGCCGCCGACGCTGTCCGAGGTGCCCACTGCGCGGAATTGCAGTTCGGTGGACGGGCCGAAGCCCTGCAGCTGCAAGGCGATGTGCTGCCAGTGATTACCGGCCGTGCTGCTATTACCGCTGAAGACGCCAACGGACTGGCCAGCCCACAGCACTTCAATCGCGTTGGTGCTCCAGCTGGTG
>NZ_JBFRDW010000030.1:0-18723 GCF_052113985.1 Pseudoduganella sp. RAF53_2
CGTTCGCGCCCAGCACCAGCACCACGTCCGCCTGAGCGAACTCGCTGTTGATGTCTTCCATCTCGAACACCTGGTCGTAAGGCACTTCAGCCTCCGCCAGCAGCACGTTCATATGGCCCGGCATACGACCGGCCACCGGGTGGATCGCGTACTTCACGGTCACGCCCTGGTGGCCCAGCTTCTCCACCAGTTCCTTCAGCGCGTGCTGCGCGCGCGCCACCGCCAGACCGTAGCCCGGCACGATGATCACGGTTTCCGCATTCGACATCAGGAACGTCGCATCATCCGCCGAACCCGACTTCACAGGGCGCTGCTGCTGCGCGCCGCCCGAAGTGGCCGCTGCCGCATCGCCGCCGAAGCCGCCCAGGATCACGTTGAAGAACGAACGGTTCATCGCCTTGCACATGATGTAGGACAGAATCGCACCCGACGAACCCACCAGCGAACCGGCAATGATCAGCATCGAGTTATTCAGCGAGAAACCGATACCTGCCGCCGCCCAGCCCGAGTAGGAGTTCAGCATGGACACCACCACCGGCATGTCCGCACCGCCAATCGGGATGATGATCAGCACGCCCAGCACAAAGGCAATCGCCGTCATCAGCAGGTAAGGCGCCCAGGCTGGCGTAGCGCCGCTGCCCATCACGAACACCAGGCCCAGGCCGACCATCACGGTCGCCAGCACCAGGTTCAGGATGTGCTGGCCCGCGAATACCACCGGCGCGCCCTGGAACAGGCGGAACTTGTACTTGCCTGCCAGCTTGCCGAAAGCGATCACCGAACCGGAGAAGGTAATCGCACCAACGAACGTACCGATGAACAGTTCGATACGGTTACCGACCGGCAGGCCTTCGCCTTGCGCAGCGATGCCGAATGCATGCGGCTCCGACACGGCAGCAATCGCAATACACACCGCCGCCATACCGATCAGCGAGTGCATTGCCGCGACCAGCTCCGGCATCTTGGTCATTTCCACGCGCTTGGCGAGGAAGGCGCCGATGCCGCCGCCGACCACCACGCCCAGCAGCACCAGGCCCAGGCCGATGCCCGAACCGGAGTAGCCGGCCGCTTCCGCGTCCGCTTTCAGTTTCAGGATCAGGGCAATCGTAGTGACGGCCGCAATGGCCATCCCGGTCATGCCGAAGGCGTTACCCTGGCGTGCATTGGAAGGAGACGACAAACCTTTCAGCGCCTGGATAAAGCAGACAGACGCGATCAGGTACATCATCGTAACGAGGTTGAGGGATACCCAGCTCATTGCTTATCCCCCTTTTTTTCCTTCTTCTTGAACATCTCCAGCATGCGCTGGGTGACCAGGAATCCGCCGAACACATTCACCGCCGCCAGCGCCACGGCAACAGTACCCATGACCTGGCCCACCAGGCCCTCAGTGAGGCCGGCTGCCAGCATGGCGCCAACGATGACGATGGCCGAGATGGCATTGGTCACCGCCATCAGCGGCGTATGCAGTGCGGGGGTAACGTTCCAGACAACGTGGTAGCCAACGTAAATGGCCAGCACGAAGATAATCAAATTAATGATGGTGTGACTGACTTCCATTTTCCGTTCTCTCCTATTTGCGCAGCTGTTCGCCGCCGTGGCAGACGAGGGTGGCTTTCAGGATCTCGTCCTCGCGGTCGATCACCAACTTGTCTTCCTTGTCGATGATCAGCTTGAGGAAATCGAGGACATTGCGCGCGTACAGCGCCGAAGCATCCGCCGCCACGTGGCAGGCCAGGTTCGGCTCGCCCACGATGTGCACGCCGTGCTTGATGACGGTCTTGCCCAGTTCTGACAGCGGGCAGTTACCGCCCTGCTCCACCGCCAGATCGACGATCACGGAGCCCGGCTTCATGGACTTCACCGTTTCTTCGCCGATCAGCACCGGTGCGGGACGGCCCGGAATCAACGCCGTGGTGATCACRATGTCGGCCTGCTTGGCGCGCTCGTGCACCAGTTCGGCCTGGCGCTTCATCCACTCCGGCGGCATGGGGCGCGCATAACCGCCCACGCCTTGCGCAATTTCCTTTTCCTCGTCGGTGAGGAAAGGCACGTCAATGAATTTCGCGCCCAGCGATTCCACCTGTTCTTTCACCGGCGGACGCACGTCGGACGCCTCGATCACGGCGCCCAGGCGCTTGGCGGTCGCAATGGCCTGCAGACCGGCCACGCCCACGCCCATGATCAGCACGCGGGCGGCCTTCACCGTACCGGCCGCCGTCATCAGCATCGGCATAAAACGCTGATAAGTGTTTGCGCCAACCATCACGGCCTTGTAGCCCGCGATATTGGCTTGCGAGGACAGCACGTCCATCGACTGTGCTCGCGTGATGCGCGGCACAGCTTCCAAGGCAAAAGCGGACAGGCCGGAAGCCGCCATGGCCGCAATGTTTTCCACGTCGAAGGGATTCAGCATGCCGATCACAACGCTGCCCGACTTCATCAGGGCCCGCTCATCGGCGCTGGGAGCACGTACTTTCAGGACGATCTCTGCACCCAGTGCATCCGCAGCACTACCGATCGTAGCGCCGGCAGCTGCATACGCTTCATCTGTCACCGAAGATGAAATGCCGGCTCCCGCCTGCACAATCACCAGGTGTTTGGATGCTAGCTTCTTGACCGTCTCGGGCGTTGCCGCTACCCGGGTCTCCCCCGGCCTCGACTCGGCCGGTATGCCAATTCTCATAAATGCCTCCAAAAGTGTGGATAAACTGACTAAAATCTAACACGGAATTCCTAAAAATTAATATTCCACTGTGGACAACAAACCCACTTTTGAGGCATTGTCACTGCCCGGTAACATGCGGAAACGCGGTTCAGGCTACAATATCGGCTCTCATCAAGGACAAAGCCCAGAATGTCACGCACCTGGAAACCGAATGTCACAGTCGCCGCCGTCATCGAGCGCGACGGCAAGTTTCTCCTCATCGAGGAAGAAACCAGTGATGGCATTCGCCTGAACCAGCCCGCTGGCCACCTGGACCCGCACGAGTCGCTGGAAGAAGCGGTGGTGCGCGAAACTTTAGAAGAGACTGCCTACGATTTCACCCCGACCGCGCTGGTCGGCATGTATATGTCGCGCTACCGCTCCAACCGCACAGGCGAGCTGGTGACTTATCTGCGCTTTGCATTTTGTGGTGAAGTTGGCAAGAAACACGATTTGCCGCTGGACGAGGGTATTCTTCGTACAATGTGGCTTACACGCGACGAAATTGCTGCTTGCAAGGAGCGTCACCGCAGCCCCCTGCTGCTGACCCTCGTCGACGAATACCTGGCCGGCAAGCGCGCCCCACTGGAAATACTGCATACCCACGCTTCGGTCTACGAAGAAGTGTGAAGGACCCAAAATGAGCAAGAAAAAGGTTGTCATCGGCATGTCCGGTGGCGTTGACTCTTCCGTTTCCGCCTGGCTTCTGAAGGAGCAAGGCTACGAGGTCGTGGGCCTGTTCATGAAGAACTGGGAAGACGACGATGATTCCGAATACTGCTCCACCCGCCAGGACTGGATCGACGCGGCCTCCGTGGCCGACGTGGTGGGCGTGGACATCGAAGCCGTCAACTTCGCCGCTGAATACAAGGACCGCGTATTCGCCGAGTTCCTGCGCGAGTACCAGGCCGGCCGCACGCCGAATCCGGACGTGCTGTGCAATGCCGAGATCAAGTTCAAGGCCTTCCTCGACCACGCCATGCTGCTGGGCGCGGACCTGATCGCGACCGGCCACTATGCGCGCGTGCGCCACAACGCCTCGACCGGCAAGCACGAGCTGCTGAAGGCGCTCGACCACACCAAGGACCAGAGCTACTTCCTGCATCGCCTGAACCAGGCGCAGTTGTCCAAGACCCTGTTCCCGCTGGGCGAGATTCCGAAAACGGAAGTGCGCAAGATTGCCGAGATGCTGAAGCTGCCGAATGCGGCCAAGAAGGATTCGACCGGCATCTGCTTTATCGGCGAGCGTCCTTTCCGCGAATTCCTGAACCGCTATCTGTCGTATAAACCGGGGCCGATGAAGACGCCGGACGGCAAGGTGGTGGGCGAGCATGTCGGCCTGTCCTTCTATACGCTGGGCCAGCGCAAGGGCATCGGCATTGGCGGTGTGAAGTCCTACCAGAACGCGGACGGTTCCAGCGACGCCTGGTATGTGGCGCGCAAGGACGTGGCGAACAATACGCTGTGGGTGGTGCAGGGACACGACCATCCATGGCTGCTGTCGGAGTCGCTGAGCGCGGGCCAGACCAGCTGGATCGCGGGCGAAGCGCCACTGGCCGGCCGCATCGCCGCCAAGACGCGCTACCGCCAGGCCGACGTGGCCTGCGACGTGCTGCCGCAAGTGGACGGCACCTTTGCGCTGAATTTCGTGGATGCCCAGTGGGCTGTGACGCCAGGCCAGTCCGCCGTGCTGTACGACGGCGACGTGTGCCTCGGCGGCGGCATCATCGACGGCTCAAGCTTCGTCGACTGACTCGCCTTCCCCCGCGCCCTGCGCCTTCTGCTGACGCTTCACCGTCGTGATGACGGTGTTGCGGATCGTCTTCAGCACCGTGCCCGCATTGAAGGGCTTCACGATGTAGCCGTTCAGGCCCATCGCGTGGCCCTTGCGGATCGTGGCTTCATCGAATTCGCTGGACACCATAAAGATCATGGCTTTCGGCCAGTCCTTGCGCATCGCCTGCATGCCCGCTTCATCGGCCTCGATCAYGTCGCGCGAGACGCAGATGATCTGCGGATGGTGTTTGATCAGCAGGGCATTGCCCGTTGCGCAGGTGTGGGCCTGGCCGACGACATCGTAGCCGCCGTCCGTCAATACGGTGTTGAGCAGGCCGCGTGCGACGGCGCTGACATCAATAATTACTGCTTTTAGCATCTGAAGAGGTCTTAACGGTCCCAGGTCAGCATATTCCAGCTCACGCCGATCCTGACGTCCGTCTTTAGTTGTACTAATTGACGAGAAAGATACAGCATCTCGCGCTCTTTTCGTAGGCTTTCGCCAACTTTGTCCTTCAGAATGCCGGCGCCGGCCATGATTGCGTCCAGACTGCCGTATGTGCGCAACAGTCTGGCGGCCGTTTTCACGCCCACATTCGACACGCCGGGGATGGAGTCGGTTTCATCGCCCATGAGTGCCAGCAGGTCCGGCAGCATGCCGGGCGTGACGCCCCACTTCTTTTCGACCCAGTCGCGGTCGTGCCATTCGGACTTGAAATGGTCCCAGATACGGGTGCCTTCCGCGATCAGGCAGTGCAGGTCTTTATCGGTAGTCGCCACCACCGCCTCGCCGCGCTTCTCGCTCAGCCAGCGCGTGACCACGGTGCCGATCACGTCATCGGCTTCGACATCCGGAATGGAGATGGGGCACATGCCGATCTCCGTCAGCTTGACGTAGAAATCAGGCAGCGCCTCGCGCAGCACCTCCGGCATCGGCTGCCGGCCTTCGCGATAGCCGCGGTACAGCGTATGGCGCCATGTGGTGCCGCCATAGTCGAACGCGGGGAGAATGTGCGTCGGTTCGTGTCCATTCACGATGCGCTGGAACGCGCCAAACGCATGGCGCAACGCAATCTCGGCCTTGAGATCCGAGTCCGGCTCCGGACTCGCCTCATATACACGCCGCACAATATTCAGCCCATCAATGGCAAGCAATCTACCAGTCATAGGCGGCATTGTACCGCAGCGCTATATGCCATCAGCCCTTGCCGCGCGCCGTTAGCGCAGGAGTTCGTAGGGGCCGCCGCGTTCGAGGGCGCGCTGGAAGGCGGGGCGGGCGTGGATGCGGGAGAGGAAGGCTTGCAGCTTGGGGCGGGAAGCGTCGAGGCCCGCGCGGGCGGCGGCCGCTTCGAGCGGAAAGCTCATCTGGATGTCGGCCGCGCTGAACTCATTGCCGGCGAACCAATGGTTCTGCGCCAGCTCGCCTTCGAGATAATTCAGATGCGTGTCGATCTGCGGCTGAATATAGGTCGACTTCACGCGCTGCGCGATGCCGCGCGCGATCGGACGCACGAAGAACGGCGCCGGGCTGTTCTCGACGCGGTCGAACACCAGCTTCATCAGCAGCGGCGCCATCATCGACCCTTCCGCATAGTGCATGAAGTAGGAATAGCGCAGCTTCTCCGGCGTGCCCGGCGCCGGCGCGAACCGACCATTGCCGTACTTCTCCACCAGATACTCTATGATCGCGCCCGATTCCGCCAGCACCGCCGTACCATCCACCACCACCGGCGACTTGCCCAGGGGGTGAATACGCTTCAGCTCCGCCGGCGCCAGCATGGTTTTCCTGTCACGCTCATAGCGCACGATCTGGTACTCCAGGCCGAGTTCCTCCAGCAGCCAAAGCACGCGCTGCGAGCGTGAGTTATTCAGGTGATGGACGGTCAGCATGTACGGCTCCGGCATAATTGACGATCGTGCAAGCTTAGCAGCTTTGGGAAAGCCCCGCAGCAGTGAGGTACACTGAGCAGCGTCGTCCGCCGCCGGAGAGTGCCTGATGTCCCTGATTCGTTACGCCGCCTTTGCAGCCGCAGTTCTCGCCTTACTCATATCGCTGGCTCTTGGTTCCAGCATCTGGATCACCGGCATCGCCGCCGCGCTGACCATCGTCGGCATCACAGACCTGATGCAAACCAAGCGCGCCCTGCGCCGCAACTACCCAATCCTGGCGCACTTCCGCTTCTTCTTCGAAGCGATCCGCCCGGAGATGCGCCAATACTTCTTCGAAGGCGACAAGGAAGCCGCGCCTTTCTCGCGCAACCAGCGCAGCATCGTCTACCAGCGTGCGAAGAAGGAAATCGACAAGCGCCCCTTCGGCACCCAGCTCGATGTGTACGAAGCCGGCTATGAATGGATCAACCACTCCATCCAGCCCGCGCCCGTGCAGAACCACGACTTCCGCATCACGATCGGCGAAGGCCGTCCGCAACCCTATTCCGCCAGCGTGTTCAATATCTCCGCCATGAGCTTCGGCGCGCTGTCCGCCAACGCCATCCTGGCGCTGAACGCCGGTGCGAAAGCGGGCCGCTTCATGCACGACACAGGCGAAGGCAGCATCAGTCCCTATCACCGCCAGAACGGCGGCGACCTGGTTTGGGAAATCGGCTCCGGCTACTTCGGTTGCCGCAACGCAGACGGCACCTTTTCGGAAGAAGCCTTCGTCGCCAACGCCTGCACACCGCAGGTGAAGATGATTGAACTGAAGCTGTCACAAGGCGCCAAACCGGGACACGGCGGCGTGCTGCCCGGCCCCAAAGTCTCGCACGAGATCGCGCTGACCCGCGGCGTGCCCGAAGGCGTGGACTGCATCTCACCCTCCTCGCATTCCGCCTTCAGCACACCGGTCGAAATGCTGCACTTCATCGACAGGCTGCGCAATCTGTCGGGCGGCAAGCCAACCGGCTTCAAGACCGCTATCGGACACCCTTGGGAATTCTTCGGCATCGTCAAGGCCATGCTCATCACCGGCATCACGCCCGACTTCATCGTGGTCGACGGCGGAGAAGGCGGCACAGGTGCAGCGCCGGTTGAATTCACCGACCACGTGGGCACGCCGCTTCAGGAAGCCCTGCTGCTGGTGCATAACTCACTGGTTGGCGCCAACCTGCGCGACAAGATCAAGATCGGTGCATCCGGCAAAATCATCACCGCATTCGACATCGCCCGCACCATCGCGCTCGGCGCTGACTGGTGCAACTCCGCACGCGGCTTCATGTTCGCACTGGGCTGCATCCAGTCGCAAAGCTGCCATACCGACCGCTGCCCGTCCGGCGTCGCGACGCAGGACAAGCTGCGCCAGCGCGCCCTGGTGGTGCCGGACAAAGCCAAGCGCGTCGAGCAATTCCACACCAATACACTGCGGGCACTGGCCGAACTGATCGCCGCCTCAGGCCTCAAGCATCCAAATGAACTGAAGCCGCATCACATCGTGCGCCGCATCTCGCCTAATCAGGTGAAGCTGGCCAGCGCCCTGCTGCCTTACCTGTCACCGGGGGAGCTGCTGGATGACAGTCGCCTGCAGCATCTGCCGCCCGTCTTCGGCCTGTACTGGCCCGTCGCCCGCGCCGACTCCTTCTGTCCCCAGGTCTAGCGGCAGCAAGTCTTTCAGCGTCGCGTTATCCAGCGCACGCAGAAAGGCTTCAGTCGCGCCAACCAGCATGCGCTTCAGGGCGCATGCGTTCTGGTACACGCAGTTGCTGTGCTCCGACTCGAAGCACTCGGCCATGTGAAAATCGATCTCGCTGCGGCGCACCACCACACCGACATTGATCGACTCCGGCGGACCACTGAGCCTGATACCGCCGCCGCGCCCGCGCGTGGTGTCGATCCATCCAGCCAACGCCATCTGGTGCACCACCTTGGTCAGATGATTACGTGAGATGCCGTGGGCATCCGCGATATCGCCAACCGTCACCACGCGTCCCTGGTTGGCGCCGATGTAGATCAGCGCGCGCAAGGTGTAATCCGTAAAAGTTGTCAGTCTCATTCACATATCCCCGATTGCAGCATTTTGCGTTTTAATGTAGTATTTTGCATGCATCTTTATTTCGACAAACTGCCATGTCTACCCTGACTACTGAATCCATCACCAATCTGGTCCACCGTTTCTACGACGACGTGCGCGCCGATCCTGAGCTGGGACCCGTTTTTAACAACGCCATCGGCGACCAGTGGGACACGCACCTGGGGCGCATGGTGGATTTCTGGTCCACCGTGATGCTTGGCTCGCGCCAGTTCCAGGGCAATGTCTACGGCAAGCACATGGTCTTGCAAGGCATCGAACCGAAACACTTCGAACGCTGGCTGGCGCTGTTCGAGGCGACGGTGGAGCGCATGTTCGACGGTGAGGACGAGAAGGAATTCAAGGTCGTCGCCMACCGCATCGCCCAAAGCCTGCAATATGGCTTCTTCGGCAAGGTCATGGTGGAGTGATCACAAATACTGATCCACCGCGCTCATTGCCGCGTGCTGCTCCCGCCAGGTGCGCAGCACGTCCGGCACGCCGTGCGCCAGCCGGAGTGGCGCAATGAACTCGCCGGACGCGTAATCACATCGCAGCTCGCGCAGCACCAGCCAGTCCAGCAGATTGGATACGCCTTGCGCAGTTGTCGCCATTCCCGCCTCGTGCGCCTTGCGCAGCAGGAGGGCCAGCTTGTCCTCCGCATTCGGCGATTCGGCCGCATCGGCCACCAGCGCAGCATCGATCGTCAGCACTTGCGGCGCGTCCATGCACAGCAGGCGGCCGCCATCCACGCCATTGAGCGCGGCGAAATCGGCCATATGGGCACGCACCGCCACGGCATTGCGTGGCAGCGGCAGCCACACGCGTGGCACGAAGCCGCAACCGGCCCACAGACGCATCGCCGTCAAGGCATCCGCGACGATTTGCCACGCCAGTTCAGCACCAAGCGCACGCGTTTCCACTTCAGCGGCAAAGGCCGACGGTGTCAGCACACCAAGGCGCGGGTGACGCCAGCGCAGCACCGCTTCCAGGCTGTCCACGCGACCATCACGCAACGCAACGCGCGGACGGAATCGCAGTTCGAATTCGCCCAGTTCAAGGGCGCTACGGATTTCGGAAACGTTCATGTCAGTGCCTCAGAAGGTAGCGCCACGTCAGGCCGGGGAAGGCCAGTACGGCAAAGAATGCGGATGTAATGAACCAACCCTGCCAGCCCAGCGGCGCGACGATGCCGGACGTCGCTTGCAGCGCCGCGCAGCCGGCCACCCAGGCGAAATAGAACAGCACCAGCCCCGCCAATCGCATCCATGCAGATAAGCGAGGCGCCGCAAACGGCAGGTTGGCCATCAACACCGCTGCAATTAGCGCAAGCACTGCGGCGGAATAGGTCGTCATCACAGGCTCCCGTAAGAATGAAGGCCGGACAGGAACATGTTCACGCCGAGGAAGGCAAACAGCGTGATCACGAAGCCAGCCAGCGACCACCAGGCCAGCACGCCGCCGCGCCACTGTTTCACGAGCCGCATATGCAGCCATGCCGCGTAGTTCAGCCAGACGACCAATGCCCAGGTTTCCTTCGGGTCCCAGGACCAGTAGCCGCCCCACGCTTCGGCGGCCCACAGCGCGCCGAGAATGGTGGCGATGGTGAAGAACACGAAGCCCAATGCGATGGCGCGGTAGCTCAGTTCATCCAGCCAGGCACGCGATGGCAGGCGGCTTGCGAAGAAGGAATGTCCAGCCAGCAGCCAGGCTGCGCCCAGCATCGCCGCCAGGGAGAACGCGCCGTAGCCGATGAAGTTGGCCGGCACGTGCAATTTCATCCAGTAGGACTTCAGCGCAGRAATCAGCGGTTGCACTTCATGCACGCCCGCGTCGGCGCCGTACCAGAACAGGAAACCCACGGCAGCGCTAACCACCAGCATCACCAGCGCGCCAAGCTGGCGGCTGCCGCTCGCTTGCTCCATGTGCAGATAAAGCAAAGCAGTGAGCAGCGAGAACAGAATGAAGACTTCATACAGGTTGGACACGGGAATATGTCCAATGCCAGGTCCCATCAGATAGGACTCGTGCCAGCGCACCAGTAGCGCAGTGAAGCCCGCCGTACAGGCCATCCAGTTGACGCGGCTTGCCAGCACCAGTGCATTCTCGCCGCGGCGCAGCCAGCCAATCGCGTAGAGAGCGGTGGCGGCCAGGAAGCCTACGCCCATCCACATGATGGCTGACTGGCTGGCGAGAAAGAACTTCAGCAGGAAGCTGCTGCCGCCATGCGCGAGGTCGCCGCGATACAGGGCGATTGCGCTCAGGGCCAGCGTCCCACTGGCTCCGGCCAGCGCTTGCAATGCACGCCAGCGCAGGCCGAGCCACGCCAGCAGCACCGCGCTGGCGGGAAGAATAATCAGTTCATAAGCATCCATCAGCGGCGCGTAGCGCAGCAAGGCTACACCGACGACGGCGCACAGGGCGATCAGGAATAGCCAGTTGCCCGCCGTAGCGGGCGACGGAACGCGGTCGGCTTCGAATTCGAGGGTCAGGGTATCAGTCGGCATGGTCGACCTCCTCATGGTTGATTGCAAAGCGCGGCAAGCGCCGCTTGATGGCGCCGGAATTCGTCCGGCAGCGAAGGGGTGTCGCGGTTGCCGGCGTAGGCGGCCAGCAACCTGCCCTTGGCGCGGTCCAGCACCAGCCACAGGCGGCGCTCGCGCACGAAATACATGCAGCAGACGCCTGCTGCCAGCAAGGCCGAGCCCAGGTACACCAGCCAGGCGCCTGGCGCGTGCGTGACCTGCAGCACGGAGGCGTTGCGCAGTTCGACGTTTTCGATGGCGAAGCGCAGGGTCATGTTCTTGTCGACCGCGTCGCTGTAGCTATCCATCAGCGCGCGGACTGGCGGCGCGCCGTCCGGCAGCGTGCTTGCCAGCGAGCGTTCCACCAGCGACGCGTAGAAAGTCCCCGCCCGCAGCTGCTCAGCGGGCGGCACCGTACGCTGCACGAGTTCAGCCAAGCCGCGGTAGCCACGCTCGCCAAAGACGTCCAGCAGGACTTGCGTGGTGTGCGCCAGCTCCGCAGACAACGCCGGCGCCGCACCAGCGACGCGTGCAGACGCCAAGGCAGCTGGCATCCCTACACCGCCCATCGTCCGGCCCGTTGCGCTGCCGGCCGCCTGACTTGTCGCGCCATCCACTGCCTGGCGGGCGGCATGCCCCATCGCCCGCGGTGCTACGCTGCGGGCGACGGCGTGCGAGGATGTTGCGGCGCCGAGGGCTCTGGCGACGGACTGGCGGGCGGACGGGGCGGCCAGGGTGGCGGCGAGGTGGTCGTAGCTGGACGTGCCGCCGTCGGCGTCGACCGGCACGCGGAGGTAGTGCATTTCCGAAGCGCCGACGGACCGCATGCCGCTCACCGCATACCGTGCGCCATCGAAACGGATCGGATTGCGGTAGACCAGCCATTCGGCCGCCTGCCCATTCTTGTCGCGCAGGCGGAACGATAGCGACGGGCCGACGTCTTCGAGCGCCCTGCTCTGCCCCGCATCGCGCTTGAACACATTATTGGTGCGCCACTCCTCCAGCTCCGCCGTATATGGCTCGCCGTCCAGCAGCAGCGCCGTGCCGGCGCCAACTTTGCCATCCAGCTCGCGCACAACACCATGCTGCAAGACCTTCATGCGCACCTTGCTGCCGCCGTCCGCAAATCCGGATTGATACAGCGTCACACCGCGATACGAGAACGGATGGTTCACGCGCAGGGTGACGGGAATACGCCGCTCGCCATCCGAAATCTCAAGCTCGCTGACGAAATCGCTCGGCCGCGCGCCCGCCTGCTCGTAATGCTCGACGCGGAACTGCTTCAAGCGCACCGCGAACGGCAACTCCTGCAGCAAAAAACCATCGCCCAGCGACAACAGCGCGCTATTGCCAGTATCACCTTCAACAAGATTCATCGCACCGCGGAAGGAGCCGCCGCCAGCTGGCAGGCGGCTGCGCAAAGGCACGTCGGCGGCAGCGAGGTCGCGCCTCTCGACGGCCTTGCCACCTGCCAGCAATTGCCAGCGCAGCGCGAGATTGCCGTCTATCAGGCCGCCGACGCAGATCATCACAATAGCCGTATGCACCAGCAGATATCCCGCACGGCGCGACATGCCCGTGCTGGCCGCCAGCATCAAACTGCCGTCGGCTGACACTTGCTGGCGGAAGCGGTAGCCACTCTTGCGCAACCAGACAGCCAGACGTCCTGGTAGCGCGCACGACGCGGCGGGCAACACAGGAACCGGCAGCTCGGCACTCTGCGGCATGCGGCGCAGCGATGCCACGCTCTTATGCTCGCGGAAGGTGCGCATCTCGTGCAGCATCTGCGGCGTGTACAAAATCAGGCCGAGTGTAGTGGACGTCGCCATCACGCCCAGCAGCAGGAAAAACCACCACGCGTGATACACATCGGTCAGCCCGGACAGTATGAAAACATCCGCCCAGAACTCGCCGTACGCACTGACATACACCACAGCAGGCTGCGACTGCTCCAGCACCGAACCGACGGTGGACGCCACCGCCACCACCGTGAGAATGGCGACGGCAAATCGCATCGAGCGCAGAAGATCGAGCAGCGCTTTCATGACTGCGCCCTTCGTCCGTGCAGCAAGCTGTATATCGATGGGATCACCAGCAGTGAGAACAGCGGCRCCGACACCATGCCGCCAATCAGCGGTGCCGCGATCGGCTGCATCACGTCCGCCCCGGAAGCGTGCGAGAACATCACCGGCAGCAGGCCGCCCAGAATCACGGCCACCGTCATTGCCTTGGGACGCAAGCGCAGCAGCGCACCGCTGACGATGGCTTGCAACACATCGCCACGGCGCGCATCAGCGGGCAGAGCCGCCAGCGCCTGATCGAGATACAGCAGCATGACGATGCCGAACTCGGTCGCCACACCAGCCAGCGCGATCAGGCCAATGAAGACCGCCACGGACAGCTGATATCCCAGCAGATAAGTGCACCACAAACCGCCGACCAGAGAAAACGGCRGGCAAAGCAGCACAAGACCCAGCTTGCGCACATCGCGGAAGTGGAAGTACAACAGCGTGAGCACCAGCAGCAAAGTCAGACCGACAGCGCTCCACAGGCGCGCCTTGCCGTGTTCATACTGCAGGTACTGGCCCTGCCAGCTGATGCTGTAGCCCGGCGGCAGTTTCAGTTCGCGCTCCAGCGCGGGCTGGGCCTCCTGCAACCAGGCACCCGCATCGGCATTAGTGAGATCGATGAACACATAGCCCACCGGCCGCGCGTTCTCGCTCTTGATTTCGGTCGGACCATCGGCCACGCCAATGTGCGCGATATCGCCCAGCGTGACCATCGCCCCGGATGGGGTCTTCACGCGGATTTCACTCAAGGCCTGTGGCGAATCGCGGTCGGCGCGCGGGAAGCGCAGCGTGACGGGATAACGTTCGCGGCCATCGACAATCGTTGTCACCGCTTCGCCACCCACCGCGCTTTGGATCAGGCGGTGCACCTCCGCCATGCTCAGGCCATAGCGTGCGGCGCGGGTGCGGTCCACGTCGATGTCCACGTAACGCCCGGCACCAATGCGCTCAGCGAAAGCGGAGCGTGTACCTGGCAGCTTGCGCAGCACGCGCTCCGCTTGCAGCGAGATGCGTTCCAGTTCAGCCAGATCAGGCCCGCTCAGTTTCAGGCCAAGCGGGGTACGGATGCCAGTGGACAGCATGTCGATGCGCGTCTTGATGGGAAAGCCCCAGGAGTTGGTCAGCCCCGCGAAGCGCACGGATTCATCCAGCTTGCGGATCAGGGCTGCATTGTCTTTCTCACTGCCGGCCGGCCATTCGGACTTCGGCTTCAGCACGATGGTCGTTTCCAGCATGGACAGCGGCGCCGGGTCGGTCGCGGTTTCAGCGCGGCCTGCCTTGCCGAAGACGTGGGCCACCTCGGGCATCGATGCGATGATGCGGTCGGTGCGGCGCAGAATGTCGGCTGCTTCATCAACCGATACGCCAGGCAGCGTGGTCGGCATATACAGCAGATCGCCTTCATCCAGCGCCGGCATGAATTCGCTGCCAAGGCGCGCCAGCGGCCAGGCCAGCGACACCAGCAGCATGACGGAGGCAGCGATGACGTGCCATGGAYGGCGCAGGGCCGCGTCCAGCRGCGGGCGATAAAGACGCATCAGCAGACGATTCAGCGGGTTTGCCGATTCGGGCGGAATGCGGCCACGGATCGCATAACCCATCAGCACAGGCGTCAACGTGACGGCCAGAATGGCAGCGGCGCCCATGGCGTAAGTCTTGGTGTAAGCGAGAGGCCCGAACAGGCGGGCTTCCTGTCCGGTCAAGGTGAACACAGGCAGGAAGGACAGCGTGATCACCAGCAGCGAGAAGAACAGCGCAGGGCCAACCTCGCAAGCGCTGCGGCGCACGACGTCCCAGGTTTCCGCGCCAGGCTCGCGCTCCAGGTTGCGATGCATATTCTCGATCATCACGATGGCCGCATCGACCATCGCACCGACCGCAATCGCAATGCCGCCGAGCGACATGATGTTGGCCGAGATACCTTGCAGGCGCATCACCCACAGCGCAACCAGTATGCCGATCGGCAGGGTAACGATCGCCACCAGCGAAGAACGGATATGGAACAGGAATACGCCGCAGATCAGGGCCACGGCCAACGACTCTTCCAGCAGCTTGTCTTTCAAAGTGTGGACGGCGCGCTCAATCAGGCTGGAACGATCGTAGGTAGTGACCAGTTCCACGCCGGGCGGCAAGCCCTTCTTCAGCTCTTCCAGCTTGCGCTTCACGCCGTCAATCGTGCGCAGCGCATTCTCGCCGTGGCGCATGACGATGATGCCGCCCACGGCTTCGCCTTGCCCGTCCAGTTCCGCCACGCCACGGCGCGGCTGCGGGCCTGGGCTGACGGTGGCCAGCTGGCGCAGGCGCACATCGGCGGTGACGGGAATATCGTCGAAATCGGAAGGCTTGTTCAGATAGCCGCGTGCCCGCACCAGGTATTCGGAGCGCGCCATATCGAAGGATGCGCCGCCAGCAGCGGAATTGGCGTCGCGCACAGCTTGCGCCACCTGCTCCACCGTGACGTCATGTGCGGCGAGGCGCGCGGGATCGGCTTCCACGTTGAACTGGCGCGCCTTGCCGCCCAGGCTGGCCACTTCGGCTACACCGGGAACGCTTTGCAGCTCCAGCTTGAGATAGAAGTCCTGCAGGGCGCGCAAGCGGTCCGGCGGCGTCTTGCCGCTGCGGTCCACCAGCGCGTATTGATAAACCCAGCCGACACCGGATGCGTCCGGCCCCAGTGCGGGCGTAACACCGGCCGGCAGCCGGTTTCCCAACTGAGCCAGATTTTCGAGAATGCGGGAGCGGGCCCAATAGATATCGGTGCCGTCCTGGAAGATCACGTAGACGAAGGATTCGCCGAACATCGAAAAGCCCCGCACAGCGCGCGCACCCGGAACGGACAGCAGCGACGCCGCCAGCGGATAGGTCAGCTGGTCTTCCACGATCTGCGGCGCCTGGCCGGCATATTCGGCCTTGACGATCACCTGCACGTCCGACAGGTCCGGCAGCGCATCGAGCGACAGGCGGCGCGGCGATTCCACACCCCCGATCACCAGCGCCAGGCTGAGAATCAGCACCAGCAGGCGGTTGTCGACGGACCACGTGATCAGCTTGCGTATCATGGCATGCGCTCCGCCACCAGGCGCTGCTGCATCGCCTGCAGCGCACCGGCGGAATCCAGCAGGAACTGCGCGTTCACCGCCACCTGCTGGCCGGACTTCAGGCCGGAGATAACTTCGACTTGCTCACTGTCTTCGATACCGGCGCGTACTTCGCTGCTGCGGAAATGGCCGTGCCCTTCATCGACCACCACAAAGTCGCCATGCCCGGTGCGGATCAGCGCATCGCGCGGCACGGTCAGCGCATGGCGTGCACCGGTGCGTATCGTGGCGTCGGCAAAGGAGCCGGGGCGGAAAGCCTGATTCGCATTATTCAGCGGCAGGCGCAGGCGCGCGGTGCGGCTGGACGGATCGATCTGCAGATTGTTGATATCAAYCTTCAGTTGCACGCTGCGCTGGCGATCGAGGCCGGAAGTCAGCACGATAGCGTCGCCATTGCGCAGCCAGCTCACCTGATCGGGGAACAGGGTCAGCTCGACCCAGGCGCGGTTGTAGTCGGCATAAGTCAGCACAACCTGGCCGGGATTGACGTAGCTGCCGACGCGGGCGGACACGGTCTGCACGATGCCGTCCTGCGTTGCGCGGACGGGCGTGACTTCGATCACGCGACGGTCTTTTTCCAGCTTGTCCACGACTTCAGGCGGCATGTCCGCGGCAATCAGGCGGTCGCGAAGACGGAACCGTTCCTTCGCCAGACTGCCCAGCATGGCCGAGTTGGGGCCGGTGGTGGTTTCCATGCCCGAGGTTTTCACGACATCGAGCAGCGCGTCGCGCCGCTGCAGCATGTCCAGGTATTCGCGCTGGCGTTGCTGAAGTTCGGGGGAATACAGTTCGTAGAGCACCTGGCCTTTGCGCACTTGCTGGCCGGGACCCTGGATGTGGAAGGCGCGAATCCAGCCTTCCACTTTTGGATTGACGGAAACGGCGCTGCTTTCGTCCGGGGCGATGGTTGCGTAAGCCGTGATGTCTTTATGCATCGCACTCTCCGCGACAGTGGCCACGGTAACGCCCATCTGACGCTGCATGCCGGCGTCGACGTGCACGGCTGGCGTAGTGAGGGCAGCCTGCTGGGACGACGCGCTGATCTTCACCAGATCCATATGGCAGATGGGGCAGAAGCCTGGCGTCGATTGCACAACTTCAGGATGCATGGGGCAAGTGTAGCCGCTGGCGTGCATCGGCTCGGCGTTGGGCGCATCGTGCGCCTGCTGCGCCTCATGTCCGGCGTGGACGGCGTGCGGATCGTGGGCTACGGCATAAACGGTGAAGGCGTACCCTGCGCCGCCGGACAGCACGGCAGCTGCCGTCAGTCCCAGGATCAGTTTTCGTTTGGATTTCAGCATACAGGTACCTTCGAAGAATTCGGGGTGCGCACAGCAGGCGTGTTGGGCGCCTGCTGTGCGCTGGGAAAAACTAAAAACGCAATCAGCGGATCAGGATGTTGTCGCCTTTACCCATCTTCGGATCGGCGTCCTTGGTGAACTGAATGATGGCGATGGCGCCGGTCAGCGCCTGGCGCAGCGAGTGCGACACGATGGCGTTCGCACCTTCCACCGGCGAGATCAGGTCGAAAGTCGCAGCATCGCCTGGGCCCACCGTGTAGCTTTGCAGACCGGTCAACGCATTCTTCGGATTGCCGGACGGGTAGACCTTGTCCCAGATACCGGCGATGGAGTGGAACGACGAGAACTCGTTCACGCCGGCGTTCACGAAGTAGATACGTACGCGCTCGTTCGGTTTGGCCTGCAGCATGCGGGTGGCTGCCGGATCATGCACCGGGTCATACTTGAACACGCCGCCGTTGAACATCACGTTGGTCCATTTGTTGGCCATCATGTCGGCCTGGTTGTCCGGGTTCGGGTAGAGTTCGGACTGGATCAGCACATACTCGCGGTCAGCCTTCGGCATCGCGGTCTTGTCCTTCGGGTCCACAATGATGGCGCCGAACATGCCGCGTGCGATGTGCTGGATCATCGGATCAGCGCCGCAGTGGTAGAAGAACACGCCTGGATAATCGGCCTTGAAGGTGTAGCTGCCTTTCTCGCCCGGCTTCACGGCTTCGAAGTCTTTCACCACGTCGACACGGGCAGCGTGGAAGTCTACCGAGTGGGAATTCTTGCTGGATTTGTCGTTAAGCAGTGTGAATTCGACCACGTCGCCTTCTTCCACGTGCACGACGGTGCCGGGAACCTGGCCGTCATAGGTCCAGGTGCGGTACATGGTGCCCTTGTTATCGATCGGCAGATCGACTTCCTTGGCGGTGAAGGTGACTTTCACAGTCTTGGCCTGCACCGCGGCGACACTCACCAGCCCCATTGCTGCGGTCACGGCGAGCAGTGCAATTTTCTTTTTCATAGCTTTCCTCGTTGTTTGGATTTACTTGCTGGTGGTTTTGCTGACAAATCGCAGGTAAGCCACCATTTCCTGGATTTCTCCATCACTGAGAATGCCCTCCCACTTAGGCATCAGAACGGATTTGCTGACGGCCAGGCCGCCACCCTTGATCGCTTTGAACAGGGTTTCGTCGGGCGTGTCGCCCATGGCCTTGGTGTCGGTGTGGTCGCGTGGTTTCACCGACATTTCCTTGCTG
>NZ_JBFRDW010000031.1:0-18572 GCF_052113985.1 Pseudoduganella sp. RAF53_2
CGGTACGATCGCCCTGTACATTGGAGTGCCCACGCACCGGGCACAGTCCCGCACCGGGCTTGCCGATATTCCCGCGCATCGGTACGATCGCCCTGTACATTGGAGTGCCCACGCACCGGGCACAGTCCCGCACCGGGCTTGCCGATATTCCCGCGCATCATCATGAGATTCGACAGCATCTGGATCGCCTGCACGGAATTTTTGTGCTGGGTGAGGCCCATGCCCCAGGTGCAGATCACGCGTTCGCTGGTGGCATAGAGCAGGGTCAGTTCTTCGATTTGTTCGCGGCTGATGCCTGATTCTTCGATCAGCACATGCCAGCTTTCGTCGCGCAGGTCGCGGGCGAAATTGTGGAAGCCGACGGTGTGCTCGGCGATGAAGTCCGTATCGAGCACGCGGCTCAGACCTGCGGCCATGGCTTTGTCATCCAGTTCCACCAGGCGCTTGGCGATGGCTTTGATCAGCGCGAAGTCGCCGCCGAGTTTGGGCTGCACGAACATATTGCTGATGTGGGTGCTGCCGTTGGTGACCATCTCGCCGGGACTTTGCGGGTCCTGGAAGCGCTCCAGGCCGCGCTCCTTCAGCGGGTTGATGGAAACGATGGTGGCGCCGCGCTTCGCGCATTCACGCAGCTCGCCCATCATGCGCGGGTGATTGGTGGCGGGGTTCTGACCGAACAGCAGCAGGGTATCCGCATGTTCGAAGTCGTCCAGCGTGACGGTGCCTTTGCCGACGCCGACCGTTTGCGGCAGTCCTCGGCTGGTCGCTTCGTGGCACATATTGGAGCAGTCGGGGAAATTGTTGGTGCCGTACATGCGCACGAACAGCTGGTAGAGATAGGCGGCTTCGTTGCTGGCGCGGCCGGAAGTGTAGAAGGCGGCGCGGTTCGGATCGTCCAGTGCGTTCAGATGGCGGCCAATCAGCTTGTAGGCATCGGCCCAGGCGATGGGGACGTATTTGTCGCTGGCGCTGTCGTACACCATCGGATCGGTCAGGCGGCCATGCTGTTCCAGCTCGTAGTCGGTTTGCTCCATCAACTGCGCGACGGTGTATTTGGCGAAGAATTCGGCGCGTACGCGCTTGCTGGTCGCTTCGGCCGCCACGGCCTTCACGCCGTTTTCGCAGAATTCAAAGGTGGAGGTGTGGGCACGGTCGGGCCATGCGCAGCCGGGGCAGTCGAAGCCGTCCGGCTGGTTCTGGGAGAACAGCGTGCTCAGATTGCCTGCGCTGACGCGTTCGCGGTACAGGTTCAGGGCCACGTATTTCAGGGCTCCCCAGCCGCCGGCAGGGTTGCTGTAGGGGGAGATATGGCCTTTGGATTCGGGTTTTGCCATGATGCGCTTCCTTTCTGTTGTGCGTACCGTAAGGTTATTGGCGCTGGGTGATGCGCGGCGTGTACAGAAAGAGGCGGCGGAGGGGAGTACAGTGGACCGGGCCAGTTCGCAACTGTACTGCTGCGATATACTGGCATGGCGGATCGATGATCCGCCCTACCATGCTATGCCTATGAATCTTTACGAGACACTTGCTGCGGATATTGAGGGCCAGGTGGTGCGCGGCGTGCTGCTGGAAGGCGAGCGCCTGCCTTCCGTGCGCCAGGCCAGCCAGCATCGCTCGCTGAGTATCAGCACCGTGCTGCGCGCCTACTCGCTGCTGGAGAGCCGCGGCGTGATCGAGAGCCGTCCGCAGTCAGGCTATTTCGTGCGCCCACGTCCACGGACCACGCTGCGCAGTGCGGAGCCGGCGCCACTGGTGCTGTCGTCGGAAGTGGATGTGAGCCGGCTGGTGCTATCGACGCTGCGTACCATCCGCACCCAGGGCGCCATTCCGCTAGGCTCGCCGTATCCCGACCCCGCACCGTTCCCCTGGCCGCGCATCAGCCAGTACGCCAACGCGATTGCGCGCCGCAGCCAGGAATGGAGTGTGATGGACGATCTGCCGCCGGGGAATCCGCAGCTGATCCGCCAGATCGCGCGCCGCCATATGGAGAATGGGCTGGTGGTCGATCCTTCCGAAATCATCATCACGGTAGGCGCCACGGAAGCGATCAATATGTGCCTTCAGGCCGTGGCCAAGCCGGGCGACACCATCGCCGTCGAATCGCCGACTTTTTACGCCATGCTGCACGCGATCGAGCGCATGGGCATGCGTGCGCTGGAAATCCCGACCGATCACCGCAAGGGCATCAGCATTGAAGCGCTGCGCACGGCGCTGGCGCAGCAGCGTGTGGCGGCCTGCATGGTGATGCCGAACTTCCAGAATCCGCTGGGCTTCCAGATGCCTGACGCGCGCAAGCGCGAGCTGGTGGAGCTGCTGTCGGAGCACGACATTCCTGTGATCGAAAACGATGTCTACCACGAGCTGTATTACGGCGACACCCACCCGACCTGCCTGAAGTCGTATGACACCAAGGGCATCGTGCTGCACTGCTCATCGTTTTCCAAGAGCCTGACCGCCAATTACCGCATCGGCTGGGCGCTGCCGGGACGCTATACGGCGCAAGTGGAAAAGCTCAAGTTCCTGAACACGCTCACTACACCATCCTTGCCGCAGCTGGCGATTGCGGAGTATCTGCAAAACGATGGCTACGACCGCCACCTGCGCAAAGTCCGCAAAGGCTATGAACAGCGGGCACGGATGATGGCGGCGGCCGCGCTGCGCTTTTTCCCGGCCGGGACGGAAGTCTCGGAACCGCAGGGCGGCTACGTGCTGTGGGTGAAACTGCCCGACGGCGTGGACGCGATGCAGCTGTATTCGAAAGCGCTGGAGCGCAAGATCACGGTTGGCCCAGGCCATATGTTCTCGGCGCGCGGCAGTTACACGAACTACATCCGGCTGAATTTCAGCTATCCCTGGTCGAAAGAGATCGAGGACGCCCTGCGCACRCTGGGCAAACTGGTTGGAGAATTACTGTGAATGAGGAAGAACTGGTATCCCTGCTGGCCAGGATCGCGGAGCTGGAAGCGGAACGCCCCTGTTCGCTGGCGCGCCTGGCGAAGCAGTCGGGCAGGGCGATGAGCACTTTGCTGCGCGAGTTGTCCGTGCTGGAAGCCGCAGGTCTGGTTCAGCGCGACGGCGACAATGTGCGCATTATCCCGCCGGCTGCTTGAACTGCACCGGCCCTCAATATTTGATCGCGGGGATTTTCAGGCTGGTAAAGTCGAGCGGTATTTCCCAGGCATATGGGCGTGCCAGCCAGGCAGCCTGATTCTGGAACTTCTTGTGTTTGAGGTAGAAGCGCAGCTCTTCAAGCGTGCCATCGAGTTGGCCCTGAAGCCAGCGGAGATGTTCAGGCGGCGCGTTGGTCGACCCGCGAATCAGATCCGTTACCGCATCGGGCAGGCGATCAACGTCGGCGCGCCAGATGTCGATGGTCTTTCTTAAAAATTCCGCGTTTCGCTCGAACTTGTCGCTGACCTCTGCTGGTGTGAGCAGGGCGCTGGCAGGCTGTCGCGTTTGATCGGTTAATAGCTGATTCTGAAATTGCACGAATTTTTGAAGTGCTCCCGCAATAGGTTGGGCTAACTCGCGCACATTGTGGGCGTGCCATGGGCCTAAGCGGCGTTCGATTTCCGGACCAGCTTCGCCGAGCGCAATCAGCAGCTTATTGAGGCCTTCGACAGTCCTCAGCATTTCCTGTTTCGGGATCTCTGCATCCCATCGGCCAAGTTTCCCGATCATCTGAAACGATGTATCCGCCATCAAGCCAGCCATCTCCCGCATGTGCTTCAAGAGCTGGTCGGCTTCCGACACTTTGTCGTTCAATGCGACCAGCTTTGCTTCGACACCGAGGCCTTTGATCGATTCAAAGCGTGAAAGGCTGGAGAACGCGCACAGGAGCAAGCCCGCAGTGAAAAGCAGGCTGGCCGTCTGAAGGCGGTCATTTGCCGAAAAGTAGATTGCGATTCCGATGCAGGCAAGGCCCAGTGCGCCGAGCAGAAAGTCACGAAACTTGCCTGCCAGCTGAGTCCATTTTTGAAGCGAGACTGCCATGAATTTAGTTCTTTTGTCAGAAAAGCTAAATTTATCATATGGCAAGCAATGCTGTGGATGAAGTCTACCCGCCGGTCACCGGGGGGAAGAAGGCGATTTCGCAGTCGTGAGTCAGCTCGTGTTCGGGGCCGCGCATGCGGAAGTCGACGGAGATGCGTAGCAGGCGTTGCGTGGCAAAAGCTTCCGCCAGTGCGGGATTGCGCTCTGCCAGGCGTTCCTGCAGGTCGGCCAGCGTGATGCGTGGCTCGTCTATTTCAATTGATTCGGTACTGATGCCTGACTGCTCGCGCAGTGCGGCGAAATATCGCACTCTGAACTTCAATTCAACCTCCCACCAAAGACATGCGCACCACGCGGTGCTTGCGCGCGGCCGGGCCGCGTAATTCGGAATAACGGTCGCCGCGCGCTTGCCACAGGGCGCGTACGCGTGAAGCCAACGCACCTTCCTGCTCCTCGCCCAGCCACGGCCGCAAGTCGGTGCCTTGCTGCGCGAACAGGCAGAGATAGACCTTGCCGTCCGCCGCCACGCGAGCGCGCGTACAGTCGCCGCAGAAGGGATGAGACATGCTGGCGATGAAGCCTACGGTGCCCGCACCGTCCGCGTGGTGCCACAGTTCGGCCGTGTCGTGGCCGCGCGGCGCGATGCCGGGCAGCAGTGGCCAGGCTTGCTGCACGATGGCGCGGATGGCGTCCGCCTCCAGCACCTGCGAGGAATTCCAGCGGCTGGCGCCACCCACGTCCATGTATTCGATGAAACGCAGCTGCACGCCGCTGTAGCGGAAATGGCGCACCAGCGGCAGGATCTGGCTGTCGTTCACGCCGCGCTCGATCACGGTGTTGACCTTGACCGGCGCCAGGCCTACGCGCTGCGCCGCCTCAATGCCTTCGAGGATGCGCGCCACGGGAAAGCCGACGCCGTTCATGCGCGCCGCAAGCGCTTCATCCAGGCTGTCCAGGCTGACCGTGATGCGGCGCAGACCTGCGTCCTTCAGCGACTGCGCCTGCTTGGCCAGCAGCGAGCCATTGGTGGTGAGCGCGATATCGAGCGGCTTGCCGCTCACGGTATGCATCGCAGCCAAGTATTCGATCAGCCGTGGCAGATCCTTGCGCAGCAGCGGCTCGCCGCCGGTGATGCGGATTTTCTCCACGCCCAGGCCGACAAACACTTTCGCCAGCCGGGCCAGTTCGTCGAACGACAGGCGCTCGGACGAAGTCATGAAGGGAAAGTCCGGTCCATAACTTTCCTTCGGCATGCAATAGGGGCAGCGGAAGTTGCACTGGTCGATGACAGACAAGCGCAAATCCTTCAGGGGCCGGCCGCGGGTATCGAGAGTATCCATGGCAAAAGGATAGCGCCGGGGCGGGAGAGTACAGCAGCACAGTCACGGCTGCTAACCAGGGGTACAGAAAGAACCCAAGGCGTGAACCAGGTGGCTGCCACGGCGTGGCAGCCACCCGCTTCAGGCTGTGGGTTCAAAAAAAGCTTGCGGCGTGCCAGCAAGCGGAATATAGTAATTGTACCGTTCGGTAAATAATGTCCCAATCAGTACACTTAAGGAGAATTAACATGTCCATCCGTCCGCCCCTGCCACMTTTCACCCGTGAAACCGCTATCGAAAAAGTTCGCCTCGCCGAAAACGGCTGGAACACCCGCGACCCGGAAAAAGTCGCTCTGGCCTATACCGAAGACAGCTGGTGGCGCAACCGCGGCGAGTTCGTCCAGGGCCGCGAAGCCATCGTCGGCTTCCTCAAGCGCAAATGGACGCGTGAACTCGACTACCGCCTGATCAAGGAACTGTGGGCACATGACGGTGCGCGCATTGCCRTGCGCTTTGCCTACGAATACCGCGACGATTCCGGCCAGTGGTATCGTGCTTACGGCAATGAAAACTGGGAGTTCGACGAAAACGGCCTAATGCACCACCGTCACGCCAGCATCAATGAGCATCCAATCAAACAGGAGGATCGCAAGTTCTTCTGGGACAATAGCGGTCCGCGCCCGGCCGATCACCCGGGCCTGAGCGATTTCGGTTTTTAAGGAGTATTCATGGCGAGAGTCATCGCGGAACGGGAAGACGTGATTCCGCTGCTGGCGGAAGTGTTCCGCACCTATGGTTTCGAAGGGGCCAGTCTGGCTCGTATTACTGAAGGAACCAGGTTAGGGAAAGGCAGCATCTATCACTTCTTCCCCGGAGGCAAAGAGGAAATGGCGGCCGTCGTGCTGGAACAGATCGACGGCTGGTTCCACCAGCACGTGTTCGAACCGCTGCGCGACAATGCCGACGCTAAGCAAGGCATCGCCGCCATGTTCGACGAGGTGGGGCGCTATTTCCTGTCCGGCCGCAAAGTGTGCCTGGTGGGGGTGTTCGCCCTGGGCAACGAGCGCGACCGCTTTGCCGAGCGCGTCCGCGATTACTTTGCTGTCTGGATCGATGCGCTGGCAGAGGCACTTGTTCGGGCCGGCCATAGCAGGAAGCAAGCGCACGCATTGGCCGAAGAGGCGGTCGGTGGTATTCAGGGGGCTTTGGTGCTGTCGCGTGCATTCGATCGCACGGAAGTCTTCACTGCAACACTGGATCGACTGCGCGCGCGGCTGCTGCCGGGGCAGTAAGGGGAGATGGCGCCGGTGACTGCGATGCCGGCGCCTGGCATCGTGCGGATTTTTAGTGCACTTGTGAAGCAGTCGAGAGTTCTTTGAGTTCCCTGATGGAGAGCTCGGACTTCTCATGCATACGCAGCAGGATGGTAGCCCCCACTGCCAGCTTTCTGTGACGGATCTTGCTAATGATGGGAGGCTGAACTTCCAGCACACGGCACAACTCCGCATCATTCTTCAGGTGCATCTTCTCGATCAGGGTATCGAGTAGCTTATTCGGAACGAAGCTAGACGGTTCCAATGCTCTGGCCCGGTTCATCGCTTCGATCAATTCCAGTTTCTTTTGCCTGACGCTCATTTGCTCCTCCCTGAAGTTAACTACATGGATAGAAAGGCGAATGCTTGTCTGGCGCCACTGACTCTTGGTTGTCCCTGGCGTGGCGTATCTGTTGTAAATATGACCAAGCAAGTTAATTAAATCATACTACGGTTACAAAATTTTGCGAGGTTTTGTACAAAAAATAATCTGAGTTATTGCTCAGTCGCGTTGACAGCGTTGGATTCCCGTAATCCGGACCTTGTAAGTCTCAGTATGCGGTCAGCCATGGCGGCTGCGGCGGGGGAGTGGGTGACCATGATGGTGCAGGCGCCGCTGGCGCGGATTTCGGTTTGCAGCAGCTGGAGGATGGCGTGGGCGGTGTCCGGATCGAGGTTGCCGGTGGGTTCATCGGCCAGCACCAGGGCTGGCCGATGCACCAGGGCGCGGGCGATGGCCACGCGCTGCATCTCGCCACCGGACAGCTGGTGCGGATAATCGCGCTCGCGGCCTTTCAATCCGACAGCCGCCAGCATGTCGTCGGCCCGCTGCTGCGGCAAGCCGTTCAGCAGCAGGGGCAGGGCCACGTTCTGATGCAAGGTCAGATGCGGCAGCACGTGGAAGGCCTGGAAGATGAAGCCCATACGCTCGCGCCGCAATCTGGTGGCGGCATCGTCGTCCAGCGCGGACATGGCCACGCCGTCGACGATGATGGGCGAGGCCTCGCCGGGATCGGGCTGGTCGAGGCCCGCGATCAGATTCAGCAAAGTGGACTTGCCCACGCCCGAATCGCCCATGATGGCGACGAATTCGCCGGGAGCGAAAGTCCAGTTGACCCGGTCCAGGACCGGATGACCGGAGGCGTAAGTCTTACTGAGGTTGCGCAGTTCGAGCATGGCTTAACGTGTAAGGCCGCGGCGCATGGCAAAGCTCAGCGCATCGACCAGGGCCACCAGCAGCAGCATGGCCAGCACCACGCTGGCGGCGCGCTGCATCTGGAACAGGGACAGGTGGTATTTCAGCATCTGCCCCAGGCCACCCGCGCCCACCACGCCCAGAATGGCCGCGGCGCGGATATTGTTCTCCCAGCGGTACAGCGTGTACGACAGCATCTGCGGCAGGGTTTGCGGCAAGGTCGCATAGAAGAAGGCCGCCATCGGCGAGGCGCCATTGGTGCGCAGGCTTTGTTCCGGCAGTGGCGCTGCGTTTTCCAGCGCATCCGCGAACAGGCGTCCCAGCACGCCGGTGGTGTGCGCGGCCAGTGCCAGCGTGCCGGCGAACGGTCCCAGTCCCGCTGCGATCAGCAGGATGGCGCCCCACACCAGTTCAGGAATCGAGCGCAACACGTTCAGCAAGGCGCGCACTGCTGAACGTGCGGCGCGTCCGAAGCGGCCGGCGCCGGGAATGGCCAGTAGCAGTCCGCCCGCTACAGCCAGCAACGTGCCAAGGGCCGACATGGCCAGCGTTTCGCCTGTGGCGAGAGCGACTTTGCGTACAAAGCCGCTGCCCGATTCGGGCGGGAAGAAGCCGTGGACGAATTCGGCCATGCTGTGCAGTGCATCCGCCGTGAAGAATTCGCCGAACTTCAGCGACAGCGAAGCAAAGCTGGCGATGATCAACGCCACGAGCGCCAGGCCGAACACCAGGCCCGACCAATTGCGCGGCGGTGGAGAAGGCATATGGCTCATCCCAGCCTCCGGCGCAGGTAGCGCGAAATCACATCAGCGATGGCGACCAGCAGAACGAAAATGATCAGCATGGACGAGACTTCGTCGCCCGCCAGCATCTTCATCGATTCGTCCATGCGCTGGCCCAAACCGCCTGCGCCCACGAAGCCCATTACCACTGAGCCGCGAATCGCGCACTCCCAGCGGTACACCGTGTAGGACACGAGTTCAGCCGCCGATTCCGGCAGCGCGCCAAACAGAAACGCGGCCAGCCGGCTGCTGCCGTTCTGCAGCAGCGTGTCGCTGGCATGGCGGTCGGACGATTCGAGAATCTCCGCATACACCTTGCCCAGCATGCCGCAATAGGTGAGGGCGATCGCCAGCACCCCCGCAGTAGGACCGAGGCCGATAATGCGCACGAACAGCAGCGCCCACACCAGTTCGGGGACACTGCGCAACAGGATGAGCAGCCAGCGCACCAGTTGGCGCAATGCGCGCGAGACAAAGGCCATGCGGCCGGTGCCCAGGCGCGAAATGGACAGGCGCTCAGTAACGATCAGGGTGGCGGGAATGGCGCCCAGCATGGCCAGCGTCAGGCCGCTGGTGGCGATGGCGACGGTCTTCCACGTCTCCGTCACCAGCATTTCCAGGAATTCCGCCGAATGGGCCGGCGGCACGAAAGCGGCGAGGAAGTGCAGCGTCGCCTGCAGGCTTTGCATGTCGAACAGAATCGACGGATGGAATTCGCTGGCCACGACCATGGGCCACAACAGCACAATAGCCAGCAAGGTGCACATCACCCGGCCGCGCCAGGCCGGATCGTGGTGCTGCACTACCTGCATGCGCTCACCGCCAGCTTGGAGGACAGGTCCTGCTCGATGAACAGATTGTCCGACGCCTGCTCGCCCTGATACAGCTCGTCGATCATGGCTTGCGTGACTTGCGCACGCGGCAGGTCGAATACGATGCGGCCCTGTTTCAGCGCGACGATGCGCGGGAAGTGGGCCAGTGCCATGTCCACCTGATGCAGATTACACACGAACAGCGCCTTGCGCTCCGTGGCTTCCTGCTGCAAGGTGGTGATGGCTAATTGGGACAAGGCCGGGTCCAGTGCGGACAGCGGTTCGTCGACCAGCAGCACTTCAGCGGACGACAGCAGCAGGCGCGCCAGGCCGCAGCGCTGGCGCTCGCCGCCGGACAGGCGATCGACACGGCTATACAACTTGTCGCCCAGATTGAAACGGGACAGTGCGCGGTAAGCCGCATCCGGATCGGTGGGCTTCACCAGCGACACCAGCGATTGCCACAAGCTCCAATGCGGCAGACGTGCCGCCAGCACGGCCGTCACCACACGCTGGCGCGGCGGCAGCGGCGGCGTCTGCGGCGCCAGGAACAGGCGCGAACGCAGTGCGTGGCGCGCGGCGTCGCCCAGCTGCCAGGGCTCGGCGCCAAACGCTTCAAAGCTGCCCGACTCCGGCTTGTGGGCCAGAGCCAGCAGCGAGAGGAGGGTAGTCTTGCCGGCGCCCGAAGGGCCGATTACTGCCACGTGCTCCGCAGGATCGAAGCGCAGGTTCAAGTCCTGCAGCGCATAGTCCCGCGTGCCGCCGCTGTGGCGCGCCGACAGATTCTGCAGGCGGTACAGCGGCGCGTTATTACCGGATTGCGTCATTGATTACTTCTGCAGCAGGCCTGCATTCTTGGCGGCGGCTTCGATGTTCACGTAGTTCTCGGCCTTGGTTGGAATGAACTTGGTGGCGCGTTGCAGTTCCAGGATGGTTTTGCCTTCAGGCGTGCTGCTGTCCAGGGACAAGAAAGCGTCGGTGATTTTCTTCTTCAGTTCCGCCGGCATGTCGGCACGCACGGACCAGTTGTAGTCGAAGTAAGGCGGGGTGGTGTAGAACACGTGCACCGCGCTGGTGTCCACCTTCTTCTGCTCGACCAGCTTCTCCCACACGGAGATGTTCAGCGCACCGGCATCGACCTTGCCGCCTGCCACCGCAGCCACGGTGGCGTCATGCGCGCCGGAGAAAGCGATGCGTTTCAAGTCGGTGTCCGGATCGATCTTGGCGGCCAGCAGGAAGTGGCGCGGCATCAGGTGGCCGGAGGTCGAGGACTCGGAACCGAAGCTCAGCGTCTTGCCCTTCAGGTCAGCCAGGCTGGTGATGCTCTTCGACGTGGTGACGAACACGGAGCGGAACTTCTCGTCTTCCACGCGCTGCACCAGCGGCACCACATTGCCTTTGCTGCGGTCCTTGGCCTGTACGAAGGTGAAGCCGCCGAACCAGACCATGTCCAGCTTATGGTTGATCAGGCCTTCAACCGAAGCGGCGTAATCGGTCACCGGGGTGAACTCGACCTTCATGTTGAGCTTCTTCTCCAGATACTCGCCCAGCGGTTTGAACTTGCGTTGCAGCTCGGTTGGCGCTTCATCAGGGATGGCGGAAACACGCAGCACTTGCTGCGCCTGGCTATGTGCGGCGGCGAACATCACGCTGGCAGCCAGCAGGGTTTTCAGGGCACGTTTGGGAGAGAAGGTCATTTTAAGGTCCTTATTGTTAGTGGCACGCACGGCAAAGGTACCGCGGCACCTGATCTTGGATATTCAGCTATCATAACAAAAATGTCATCGGAGCTTTTGCTATGACCTTGTCCCGTTCTGCAGCGATCCGCGTGGTTGCGCCCAAAGTGAGCAATGAGCCGGTGGGGAAAGCCCACGGCGATAGCTCGACCATTGCCGAGATCAGTGCGGGCCTGCTGGCGCCGCAAGCATCGGTGTCGCCCAAATACTTCTACGACAGCCTGGGGTCCAAGCTGTTCGAGGCGATTACCGAGTTGCCGGAATATTATCCAACGCGCACCGAAGCCTCGATTTTTGCGCAGCACGCGGCGGACATGGCGACCCATACCGGCCCCGGCATGACCTTGCTCGACCTTGGCGCCGGCAATTGCGCGAAGGCGGCCAGTCTGTTTCCGCTGCTCCAGCCGGCGCATTATGTGCCGATCGATATTTCACGCGATTTTCTCAATGGCGCTGTCGAGCGCCTGCGCGATCGCTTCCCCCAGATTGAAATGACGCCGCTGGCGCTGGACTTGTCCGGTCCCTTCGCCTTGCCGCCGGAAGTGGGGGCCGAGCGCCGCCAGTTTTTCTATCCCGGTTCTTCGATCGGCAACTTCACGCYGCATGAGGCGATCCGCTTCCTGCGCCATGTGCGCGAGAACACCGGCAGTGATGGCGGTCTGCTGATCGGCGTCGACCTGGTCAAGGACCATGCCGTGCTGAACGCGGCCTACGACGATCCGATCGGCGTCACCGGCGCCTTCAACCTGAACATGCTGCGCCACCTGAATCACTTGGCTGGTGCGAATTTCGACGTGACCCTGTGGTGCCACGTGGCCTTCTTCAATGCCGAGGAGAGCCGCATCGAGATGCACGTGGAGGCGCTGGCAGCACACACGGTGCGCTGGTCCGGCGGTGAACGCGAGTTCTCGCGCGGCGAGCGCATTCATACCGAAAACAGCTACAAATACACCATCGAAGGATTCAAGGCCTTGCTGAGCGAGGCCGGCTTCCGTGTGGATGGCGTGTGGACCGATGCAGCGCAATGGTTCGCCGTCATGCACGCCCGCGTAGCGACCGAATAAGAGGGGAATTCCCATGCACATGCACGATGCGGGCCTGTGGTCCGCGCGTTTTCAGACCGTCCGTGCCGCCTCGCTGGCGCTGGCTGAACCACTCTCCGATGAAGACTGTTGTGCGCAATCGATGCCGGACGCGAGTCCCATCAAATGGCATCTGGCGCACACCACCTGGTTCTTCGAGACCTTTATCCTCGAACGCCGTGAAGCCCATTTCAAGCCTTTCCATCCGGCCTTCCGCGTGCTGTTCAATTCCTATTACAACGGCGTGGGCGAGAAGCATCCGCGCCCGCAGCGCGGCTTGCTGACGCGGCCTTCGATGGCTGAGGTACGCGCTTATCGCGCCAATGTCGATGAGCGCATGGCGGTGCTGATCAGCGCCGGCATCGATGCGGAGCTGGCGTCGCTGATTACGTTGGGGTTGCAGCATGAGCAGCAGCACCAGGAACTCATGCTGACCGATGTAAAGCATCTGCTGGCGCAGAATCCGCTGATGCCGGCCTACCGTGCCGACGCCGCGTCCGCGCCTGTGCCAGCGGGGCCAATGGGCTGGCAAGCGTATGAAGGAGGTTTGTCGAACATCGGCTACGGCGGCGACGGCTTCTGCTTTGACAACGAGCTGCCGCGCCACCGTGCATATGTGGCGCCGTTCGAACTGTCCTCGCGGCTGGTGAGCAATGGCGAATACCTGGCCTTCGTGGAAGCGGGCGGATATCGCGATCCGTCGCTATGGCTGGCGGAAGGCTGGGACTGGGTCAACACACAGCGCCTGTCTGCGCCGATTTACTGGCAACCGGTGGACGGCCGCTGGCACGAATTCACCTTGCACGGCCTGGCGCCACTGGATGTCCACGCGCCCGCCACTCATATCTCCATGTTCGAAGCCGACGCCTACGCCCGCTGGGCCGGAGTTCGCCTGCCAACGGAAGCCGAGTGGGAAGTGGCCAGCGCCGACGAAAGCCTGCGCCAGATGTTCGGCCACTGCTGGCAATGGACCAGCAGCAGCTACGCGCCATATCCCGGCTACCGTCCCGCCGAAGGCGCGCTGGGCGAGTACAACGGCAAGTTCATGGTGAACCAGTACGTGCTGCGCGGGTCCTCGCAAGCTACGCCCTCCGGCCACGCCCGCGCCAGCTACCGCAACTTCTTCCCCGCCACCGCACGCTGGCAGTTCACGGGCATCAGGCTGGCGCGCTAAGCCGCGCCGCGCTGCTGGCGTTATTAGCCATGACGCGCCGTTGCTGAGCATCGCCAGCCAGGCGGAACTGGCTGACCAATTGCTCAAGGGAGTCGGCCTGTTCGTGCATGGCCGATGCCGCTGCGGCGGCTTCTTCGACGAGGGCCGCGTTCTGCTGCGTGGTTTCATCCATCTGGGTAATGGCCACGTTGACCTGTTCGATACCGTCGGACTGCTCTGATGTGGCGAGTGTGATCTCGCGCACCACGGCTGTTACGCGCTCGACGGATGCCACCACGTCGTCCATCGTGCTGCCGGCCTGCTGCACCAGGCGCGCGCCGGCGTCCACCTGTTCGACTGAATCGGCGATCAGCGCCTTGATTTCTTTGGCGGCTTCGGCTGAGCGGGCGGCGAGGCTGCGCACTTCGCCCGCCACGACAGCGAAGCCGCGTCCCTGTTCGCCGGCGCGCGCCGCTTCGACGGCGGCGTTCAGGGCGAGCAGATTGGTCTGGAAGGCGATGCCGTCGATAACCGAGATGATGTCCACCACGCGGCGCGAGGAATCGTTGATTGAGCCCATGGTGGCCACGACTTGCGACACCACTTCGCCGCCGCGCTGCGCCACTTCCGAGGCGGAACGCGCCAGTTGATTGGCCTGGCGTGCGTTGTCCGCATTCTGGCGCACGGTGGACGTCAATTCTTCCATCGACGATGCCGTTTCCTCCAGCGCGCTGGCTTGGGTTTCGGTGCGGGAGGAGAGGTCCATATTCCCGCTGGCGATCTGGCTCGATGCCGACGCAATCGCCACCGTGCCATGCCGCACGCGCCCGACGATATTGGACAGGCTGTGGTTCATGTCGCGCAAGGCCTGCAGTAGCTGGCCCGCTTCATCGTGGTGTTGCGCGTGAATGTCGCTGGTCAGATCGCCCGACGCCACGGCGCGCGCCACTTTCAGCGCATGCGAAATCGGCTGCGTGATGGAGCGCGTGACCCACCACGCGCAGGCGGCGCCCATCAGCAAAGCGGAGATGCCCAGGCCGACCATCAGCTGCCGCGCCATTGAAATGTCCTGCATTACGAGGGCGCCGTGTTCCGTGACCAGTTTCGATTGGATGTCGGCCATGCGTTCGACGCTGGTTTGCAGTGCGGTCAAACGCGGCATGGTGTCGGACATGGCCATCTGCGTCGCCTGCTCACGCTGGCCTGCGTCCAGCAAGGCCAGAACCTTGGTGAAGGACTGGACATAGGCCACGCGCTCGCTGCGGATCTGTACCATCAGCACTTTGGCTTCGGGCCGGTAAATCAGCTTCTCCAGCGTATCGAGCGCCTTGCTGATGATGGCTTTGTTGGTATCGAGCTGGCGCTTCAGTTCCGCGGCGTGGGCGGCATCAGCGCTGACCAGCAGCTCCATGACGATGGCGCTGTTGGCGCGTGTGGTGGTGGCGACGGTGGACGCGGCACGTGCCTTGATCCAGTCCTTTTCGATGATGGTGTCGGTCAGATCGCCGATGCTGCTTAGCCGCTGCTGCCCGACGACGATCAACATCGTCATCAGAACGAAGACTACTGCGAAACACAAGCCAAGCCGAATGCCAATCTTCAGGTTCGCTACGCGCATGACGTCCCCCTTTCGCTGATAATTCAGTATAAACAAGCGCCGCTCCATGCTGGCAGCGGCGCTGTTGGGGCAGGGGAGCGGGCTCGCTCCCAGAGTGAAGAAGGCGCTTAGGCGGCTACTTGCGATGAGCTAGCCGACGCTGCGGCCCTGGCCTTCAGCTGACGGTTCACGGCGCTCAGTACGGCCTTGAAGGAGGCGGTGACGATATTGCTGTCGATGCCCGCACCAAACAGGGTAGGGCCGTTATCCAGGCGCAGCTCGACGTAGCAGGCCGCCTTGGCATTGGCGCCGTGGCCGATGGCGTGTTCGTGGTAGTCCATCAGCTTCACGTCCAGACCCAGCGCATCGACGAAGGCGTCGATCGGACCGTTGCCCCCGCCCTGCAGGGACATTGGCGCCTTGTTGTGGACCAGCGAGATATCGATCTGCACCGGCTCATCGCTGCTGGTGTCCTCGACCATCTTGTGCGCGCCGTAAGCGTAAGGCGTGTTCTGAGTCAGGTACTCCTTCTCAAAGATTTCGTAGATGCCGGCGGCGGTGATTTC
Source organism: Pseudoduganella sp. RAF53_2 (assembly GCF_052113985.1). Lineage (NCBI taxonomy): Bacteria > Pseudomonadati > Pseudomonadota > Betaproteobacteria > Burkholderiales > Oxalobacteraceae > Pseudoduganella > Pseudoduganella sp. RAF53_2. Next base: position 15,549 of record NZ_JBFRDW010000031.1, read on the forward strand.
CAGGCCGGTCTGGTCGGCGACAGCCTGCACGGCGCGGCTGAATTCAATCTGCAGGCGGCGTGGCAGTTCGAGGCCGTAGTCCTGCTCCAGCAGATAGGCCATGCCGCCTTTGCCGGACTGGCTGTTCACGCGGATCACCGCATCGTAGCTGCGGCCCACGTCCTGCGGGTCGATCGGCAGATAGGGGATCTCCCATGGCGCGCCTTCCTGCTGCTTGGCGAAGCCCTTCTTGATCGCATCCTGGTGCGAGCCGGAGAAGGCGGTGAACACCAGATCGCCGACATACGGATGGCGTGGATGCACTGGCAGCTGATTGCACTCTTCGACCACTTTGCGCACGGAGTCGATGTCCGAGAAGTCCAGGCCGGGATGCACGCCCTGCGTGTACAGGTTCAAGGCCAGCGTGACCAGGTCCACGTTGCCGGTACGTTCGCCATTGCCGAACAGGCAGCCTTCCACGCGCTCGGCGCCCGCCATCACGGCCATTTCTGCGGCAGCGATGCCGGTACCGCGGTCGTTATGCGGGTGCACGGAGATGATGATGGAATCGCGGCGCTCCAGCTTGCGCGACATCCATTCGATCTGGTCGGCGTACACGTTCGGGGTGGAGCATTCCACGGTAGCCGGCAGGTTGACGATCATCTTCTTGTTCGGCGTCGGCTGCCAGACGGCGGAGACGGCGTCCACGATGTGCTTGGCAAAGTCCAGCTCCGTGGTGGAGAAGGATTCCGGCGTGTATTCGTAGGTCCAGTCGGTTTCCGGGTGCTGGGCCAAGAGCTCTTTCACCAGCTTGGTGCCGTCGGTCGCGATCTTCGTGATTTCTTCGCGGCTCGCGCCGAACACCACTTTGCGGAACACCGGCGCGGTGGAGTTATACATGTGCACGATGGCGCGCTTGGCGCCGATGCAGGATTCCACGGTGCGGCGAATCAATTCTTCGCGCGCCTGCGTCAGCACGATGATGGTCACGTCGTCCGGAATACGGTTTTCCTCAATCAGCTTGCGCACGAAGTCGAAGTCCGTCTGCGATGCGGAAGGGAAGCCCACTTCGATTTCCTTCAGGCCGACCTTGATCAGCAGATCGAAGAACTTCAGCTTCTTTTCCACGCTCATTGGCTCGATCAGCGCCTGGTTACCATCGCGCAGGTCAGTGCTCATCCAGATTGGCGGCGTGTCGATGGTCTTGTTCGGCCAGGTCCGGTCGTTCGAGTCGATGGTCGGGTAAGGGCGGTATTTCGCAGCTGGGTTCTGCAGCATCATGGCTTGGTACTCCTGTGTTCTTCGAATTCGGGAAAGTTGGACGATGTGGCGATTGGGCTGCCTGATGGGCCACGGGACGCTAGACCAGGCAACCGGTCGGTAGCAGTAGCGGTGGTGCGGGCAGCGGACGATAAGCCTTGGTGGACATCGGTACAAACTTTCCTGGATTTTTTTGAACTTTGCCGGCTTGTGGCCGACGCAGGGTGCAGCAGGGGAAAATCAGGCGCGTGCTAGTAGTAGCGCCTCGGATAGGGCGCTTAGCAGGAAAGCGGATAGGTGCAGATGCGTGAACATGTTGACCAATGTAAGTGAGCCGGTTCCGGGCTGTCAAGGAAATTTTGCAGCGCCGCAAATCGATATATTCGCGCTTTCGGATGCTAGAATACGCCACTGATCGAGGATAAATCGTCTATGGATAAGATTGACCGAGAAATAATCGAGCATTTGCGCGACGATGCGAGGATAAGTTTTAAGGATTTAGGCGAGCGCGTCCGCCTCAGCGCCAACACGGTGGCCGATCGCGTGCGCCGATTGGTGGCGGATGGCGTCGTGCGCGGCTTCGAGGCGAGCATCGATCCCGCCGCGCTCGGGCTGCACCTGCAAGCCTATATCGACGTGAAGCTGAAGGCCGGCACCAATACCCACGAATTCGAGGCCCTGGTGCAAAACATCCCCGGTGTGCTTGAAGTGGCGCTCTTGACGGGTAATTATGACGGCTTGCTGCGCGTGGCCTGCCGCGACCAGGCCCATTTGCTGCGCCTGATCGACGCCCTGCGCGAGGCGGGCGTGCAGGACACCTATAGCCGCGTGATCCTGCACCAGACACCCGTGCGCGCGCCGCTGGCTTGACAAAGGAATCTTGATGCAAAAACTAAATGCAGAATTAAAAAGGCTGTATCCGTCCACGCCTGAGGGCACAACGCGAGTCATCACTTTGACGTTCAAGAAACTGGCCAACGATGGCGACGATGGTCACTGGCAGCGTTTGTGCGCAGTGGCGAACGCCTTACAGGCCGATCTTGGTTTGCCTGCGCCAGCCGTGAGCATCTCCGGTGAGAATGCTTTTGGTCTATGGCTTTCCCTGGAGACGCCAGCGCCCGCGGTGGAAGCAGAGGAATTTGCGCGGCTACTGTGCGCCGACGCTGCAAGCGTGCAGGCCGCACTGCCGCCTGTCCTGAATCCATCCAGTGGCAAGTGGGCGGCGTTTATTCATCCAGGCATGGGCGCTTCGTTTGCTGGCGATGAAGGGTTGGATGTGCAGCCGCCGGAAGCAGGGCAGGTGGGCTTGCTGGAGGGATTGCAAAGCATAGGTGCCTCGCAATTTGCACAGGCATTGGATCAGTTGCGACAGCCCGCAGCCGGCGCTGCGCGGTCGCCAGAAGTGACTGTGGCGGCTGGCGTTGCGCCAGAAGGATTGTTGCTGAAGGATGCGACGCTGGAGGACATCGTCACCTACCTCCATTCGAAAAATATCGAGCCAACGTTCCGCTTCCTATCTCCGCGGAGTGGTTCGTAGCGGTCCCATTGATGCGCCTGAGGGCGCTTCCACCTCTCAGGTTGCCGGCCGCTCGAGATTTAGAGTCGAATCCTTCGGCACCCAACATAACCATGCAGTACGCTAAACGAGAACGTATGCGGTAGTCCGTTCCCGCCCGAGACTGTGTGAAAACATGGCCTCAATGTAAACGAGATGGTTCCTGAAGCGTTATCACTTCAACGCATGCACTCAGGAGGCCGGGATGAAGCGGTATGTCGAGGGAGCAG